>JABZHU010000129.1:0-3735 GCA_015258705.1 Atopobium sp.
CGCTGGTGACGGCAAACATCAGCACCCAACTCAGGCCATGCTTGATCTTTATACCATCCGTAAGAACTTTGGGCATCTTGATGGCCTTAAAGTTGCCATTGTTGGCGACCTTTCTCACAGCCGCGTTGTTGGCTCTTTGGTGCCAGCGCTCAAGACTATGGGTGCAGAGGTTGTTCTGGTAGGACCTCCAACATTCCACGTAGACGATCCAAGCTGGTTTGGCTGCTATCAGACCTCACACTTTGATGAAGTCATTGGCGATGTAGACGTCGTGTACATGCTTCGCGTGCAGCTGGAGCGTATGGAAGGAGCTCCTATTCCTTCTCGCCGTGAGTACAACAGGCTTTGGGGCCTTGACGAGCGCCGCAGTAAGCTGATGAAGCCCGAAGCAATTATCTGCCACCCAGGTCCTATGAACCGTGGCATGGAAATTAACAGCGAGGTGGCTGATTGTGCTCGCTCTCGTATTCTTGACCAGGTCAATGCAGGCGTTTTGACGCGCATGGCCGCAATGTATCTGCTTTTGGGAGGAGACTCTGATGGCATTTCTGCTTAAGGGCGCGCGTGTTGTAGACCCGCAGCTTAATCTTGACGCGGTACTGGACGTTCGTATTGATGGAGAAACTATTGCTGAAGTAGCAGCAACCGTTGCACCTCAAGAGGGTGATACCGTCATTGATGCAAAGGGAAAGGTGCTTACCCCTGGCCTTGTTGATATGCATGTTCACTTTAGAGATCCTGGCTTTGAGTACAAAGAGACCATCGAGACGGGCTCTAGGGCTGCAGTTCATGGTGGCTTTACTGATGTTGCTACTATGCCAAACACCAACCCTGTTACCGATAACGGACCAGCTGTTCGCTTCCAGATTGATCGTGGCAATGAGGTTGGTCTCATTCACGTCCGTCCTATGGGTGCTCTAACCAAGGGTTCTAAGGGTCAAGAGCTTGCTGAGATTGGCAACATGGTTGATGAGGGAGCATCCGCGTTTTCTGACGACGGTCACGGCGTTCAAAGCGCTGGTATGATGCGCACGGTAATGGAGTATGTCTCCCAGTTTGACCGCGTTGTTGCTGCTCACTGTGAGATTGAGTCCATCAGTGCTGGTGGTGTTGTTAACGAGGGTCGCGCAAGTACGCGACTTGGTATGTTTGGCTGGCCAGCACTTGGCGAGGAGCTGGAGATTTCCAGAGACATTGATCTGTGCCGCCTTACCGGCTGTCCTCTGCACATCTGCCACATTTCAACGGGCAGGGGAGCAGAGCTGGTACGTGCAGCTAAGAAGGAGGGTTTGCCTGTTACTGCAGAGGTTTGCCCTCACCACCTCTTCTTGTCTGAAGATGACATCACTGATACGTATAACACCAATCTGAAGATGAATCCACCACTCAGAACTGCTGAGGATGCGCTTGCTCTTCAGACTGCAGTCGCAGACGGTACAGTTGATTGCATTGTTACTGATCATGCTCCTCATGCAGCTCACGAGAAGGACTGTGAGTGGGAAATCTCTTACTTTGGCTGCATTGGCCTTGAGACCTCGCTGCCTTTGATGATTACTAATATGGTACGCACCAATAAGCTTTCCTACACCGGCCTTGTCCGTGCAATGGCCGTTAATCCTCGTCGTATTCTGCGCCTTGCGCCTGTTAAGATTGCTGCAGGTTATAAGGCCGACCTGACCCTTTTTGACCCAGAAAAGAAGGTTCAGATTACAACAGAGTATTTTGAGAGTAAGTCTAAGAACTCGGCCTTCATTGGCGCTGAGCTCTATGGTGTTGCAACTGATGTGTTTGTTGACGGAAAACGTGTTCTTGCCAATGAGATAGTTGTTCCTGGAGGGGAAAAGTAATGCCACTACGTGGAAATGTACAGGTATTTGACTTTACGGTTCTGAGCAATACCCAGGTTGCTCAGAATCTGTATAGAGTTCAGCTTGAGGTGCCAGGTCTTTGTAAGTCCTTGGAGCCTGGTCAGTTTGTAAACGTCAATGTTCCAGGCGATAAGCGTCATATTCTTCGAATCCCACTGTCCTTCTCGCTAGCTGATAAAGCAACCGATACGCTGGAGCTTATCTATGCAACGGTAGGCGAGGGTACCCGTAGGCTTTCTCAGATGAAGCCTGGTGACGCCAGTGACATGACAGCTCCTTGTGGCCGCCCCTGGCGCCTTAACGCCTCTAGCAAGAGAAGCGTTCTGGTAGCAGGAGGTGTGGGTATTACACCAATTATCGCAGCGGCTCGTAAGCTTACCGAGCTAGGTGTTGAGTTTGACGCGGTCATTGGCGCACAAACTGCCGAGAAACTCTTTGGAGAAGAAGATCTTCTCGCCTTGGGCGCACAGAACGTGTACGTCACAACGGATGATGGTTCGAAGGGTACCAAGGGCTTTGTAACAGCAGCTTTGGAGGAGCCTTTGAGCCAGGGCGTTTGGGATGCCATCTATACCTGCGGTCCAGAACCCATGATGAGAAGCGTGGCCAAGCTTGCAATTGCCAACAACGTTGCCTGCCAGGTTTCTATGGAGCGTATGATGAGCTGCGGTTTTGGTGCATGTAATACCTGCAATGTCCCACTTGCTAAGGGCGGCTATGCGTCTGCTTGCATGGTTGGACCTGTCTTTGAGGCAAAGGAGATCGCATGGTAGATCAGGTAAAAATGGCCGTCAATCTTGGCGGCATCCAGATGAAAAACCCTATCAACACTGCTGCAGGCACCTTTGGCTACGGTTGGCAGTTTGAGGGTTTCTACGACGTTTCTCTGCTTGGCGCAATTACCATGAAGGGCGTTGCTCGTGTTCCCTGGGAAGGAAACCCTGCTCCTCGTATGTGCGAGCTCAACGGCGGCATGATGAACAGCGTTGGCCTTGCTAATCCTGGAGTGGACGATTTTATCGCCCACACTGATGACTACATGAAAGATCTTGAAGGCCGTGGTACGCGCGTCATCATGCAGATGGCAGCACATTCCGTCCAAGAGATGATTGACGTTGTCGAGCGCCTTGAAGAGCTTAATCCACATATTTCAGCTATTGAGCTTAACGTAAGCTGTCCAAATCTCGAGAAGGGCGGCAAGCCCCTGGGCGGCACTCCTGAGCAGGCCACAGAGATTATGAAGGCAGTTCGTCCTCTGACAAAGCTGCCTATCTTGGTCAAGATGGCTCCCGTCAATGTTGCCGAGATTGGTAAGGCTTTTGAGGCTGAAGGCGCAGATGGTCTTACACTCATCAATTCCATCCCTGGTATGTCAATTAATGTTCACACCAGAAAAAGCAGGCTTTCTAAGCCAACAGGAGGTCTCAGTGGTCCTCTCTGCCACAATGCTGCTGTCCGTATGGTCTGGGAGTGCGCACAAGCGGTTTCTATTCCTATCTGCGGCGTTGGCGGCGTAGAAACAGGCGAAGATGCTGCAGAGTTTATTCTTGCGGGCGCTACGGCTGTCTCGGTGGGTTCTGCAAACCTTTACGACCCAATGTGTGCTCCACGTATTCTGAACGAGCTTACTGACTGGGCAAAGTCTCAGGGAGTATCTGACATCCACGAGCTGATTGGAGCTGTTGAATGCTAACAGACGAGCAGGCACGCGACGCCGTTATTGTTGCGCTTGATTGCACAAGAGAAAGAGCTTTGGAGCTCACCGATCTTCTCGCCGGCCACGCACGTTGGGTTAAGGTTGGCATGACGCTCTTTTATCGCTACGGACCCTCGATGGTGGACGAGATGCATGCTCGCGGCTTCAAGG
>JABZHU010000130.1:0-3698 GCA_015258705.1 Atopobium sp.
TCTTTGAGATATCATCTAGTCTGCCTTTTGCTGTGGCAGCAACTTCTTTGTAAGGCTTAATCTTTGCTTCGTCGTCAACTTTTTGCTGTTCAAGCTTCTGGATAAGCTGGTTTTTCTTAACCGTAAGAAGATCCACTTGCGTAGATTGATCGCTCATGACCTGAGCGGTCTCTGCAAAAATTTTCTCTTGCTCAGCAATAATCTGGTCAAATGAGCTCTGTACGTAGTCTCTGTGTTCTAGATCTTGTTTGTCTTGAGCAAGGTGTTCTTGCATCTGTTTGAGCTCTTGCTTTGCAGAATTTGTCTCTTTAGCGGCGTTGTGGACTTCTTTGGTAGCCTGAAAACCTTCTGCAACAGCGGTTGTGGCGCTTTCAAACGCGCTGCTAACGCCTTTTGCTACAACCTGAGTAGTGTCTTTGGCAATCTTTTGAATGTCCTGGGACTTGCTGACTTCAGGTGTGTTCTCAGACTCATTCTGTTCATCAGAAGTTGTTGTTTGAGTATCTCTTGTGTCCAAATCCTCGGTTTTAGAGTTTTGGATATCGTTTTCAGCCATGGTGAACCTCCTACAAGAGTTCCGACTTTTTATTTTTACCCTGTTTTTGAGCAAATCATAGTCTAATTTGGTTCTTTCTGGAAATAAGATTGGATATAATACGTTATGTTTTGTTACGATAGTAACGATTAATCGAGAATAACTCTCGAGTAGATTTTTGGTTTCCGGAAGGGGAGTCCACTTATGGTTTCAAAGCAGACTACTATTATCAATGCAACTGGTCTTCACGCTCGTCCAGCATCCGTCTTTGTTTCTGAGGCAAAGAAGTTTGAGAGCAACGTCACCATCAAGAATGTTGACAAGGACTCCGCACCAGTTAACGCTAAGTCCATCATGATGATTCTTGCTGCTGGCCTTGGTACTGGCACCAAGATTGAGATTGCATGCGACGGCGCTGACGAGCAGGCAGCCCTTGACGCTCTTATTGCTCTTGTTGACAACGGCTTTGGCGAGTAAGTTTCTAACTTACATAAAAGTGCACGTTAAGCCCGGCTCTGCCGGGCTTTTTTCAAAGAGAGGTTAGTATGACATTTGTTGCAACATGGCTTGTAACTACTGTTGCTACGTTGGTGGCCTGCACCTTAATTCCAGGTCTAACTATTGTGGGAGGCTCGTGGGCAGGTCCTATTCTGTTCTCGTTAGTACTCGCAGCAGTCAATACGGGCATTAAGCCTGTTGTTAAGCTACTCTCATTGCCTATTAATGTGCTGACTCTAGGTATTTTCTCGCTCTTTATTAATGCTTTTATGCTTGAGCTTTCAAGTTTTATTTCTAGGAATTTGCTGCATGCGGGCGTTGCTATTGATTCTTTAGGCACCGCTATCCTGGGATCAATAGTTATCTCAATTGTCTCTTCAATTGTGATTAGCCTTACTGGTTTGAAGAAGGAGAACCTTTCGTAAGTTCCTTCTGGGCTTTATCCAGTTTGGCAAAGCTTTCTGAGATAGCAGAAGTTAGCTGAGAAATCTGGGAAGACTCAGTAATGTTTTCAATCAAAGATGTTGCGGATGCATTGACAAGCGAACCAAGGAGGTCAAAAAAGACTTCTTTGGTTTGCTTTTCTGTTTTAGTGAGTGCCGCAACAACAGGCTGTAAGTTTGCGGGCGAGCTAATAATGTCGCTGAAATAGACTGCGCCGCCTGCCGAGAGGGCGTCAAAGAGCTCATTGGTAAAGTGCTCTCGATCAGAGAGGGGGAGTTCTTTATACCAGTTGCTAAACGCTTCATTAATCTTTTTACATTCCGGCTGGAAGTCGTCAGCAAATTCAAAGGTATCGCGCATGACCTGCCATGAAACGCCGTCGTGAGCCATCATACCTGTCTCGGAGCTTTTTACGATGAGCTTTGGAACAGCAGGATCATCAAAAATCATGCCCACTACACTAAACTCAGGCAAAATTCTGATGTATTTATCTCCAAGCACCTTGTGGGCTGTGGCGGGAAGAATTTCTGGACACATATTAGGTCCATCGTTACTCCAGACGCGATCAATTGTGCCAAGCAACTCCTCAGGACAGACTGTTGCTGCGTATGCCGCAAGGTTGCCGCCCTTAGAGTGACCGCCAACCATAACATTTGCGCAGGTAGTGCTATTGCCTGCTGCAAGGTGTTCGCGAATACGTTTCTCAAGGTATAGTGCCGCCGACTTATCAGCGGACGTAACCTGGAAGCTAAGGTTAAGGTTTTCTCGCCAGCCAACGAGCGTGCCGTCAGTTCCTCTAAAAGAAACAAACATCTGTCCTGTAGGAAGATAGGCGGTAAACGCTGCAAACTGCAGGTTTTTCTCGACATTAATGCGGTCTACATAGCGGCCAAGCTTAATGTTGGCAAAGCGGGGAGCGTTGACCAGCGCCTCAAGGAAGGTTCCATCAACGCGAGAAAATCCTGTGATAAGAGACGGGTCATCTTTAAGTTTTTTCAGCATTTTGGCGCAAGCGTCACCAAGCAGAATGCGTTTCTCGCTACGTTCAGAAGGCACGACGCCGCCAAATCCCAGATAGGAAAGGATTGAGAGAATCAGGTTATCAACGTTGTTAAAAGGGTCATTCTCAAACGTCAGATCGCCGCGCCAGTGTAGATAGTCAACGACATTTGCCATGATGCCTCTTTCCTGCTGGTACTTTTCGTATACTAAGCATAGAGGAAGTTTGATTGATTTGGGGAGAAGCCCGTGGAAAAAGCTACAGTTTCTTCAAAAGCAGCTACTGTTAAGAAGCGCTTTGTTTTTGCAGATGTTCTTACCATTTTGGCAGGTATTGCTGTTGTGATGCTACATACCTCGCTTAATGTTTTTTCTCTTGCGCACACTAAAACATGGGCCTTCTCTTTAGCTCTGCAAGCTGCGTTTATTTACGCGGTACCCATCTTTTTTATGCTGAGTGGCATGAATTTGCTTGGGTATCGAAGTAAATACTCCACAAAGACATTCTTTATGAAGCGTGCAAGAAAGACGCTGGTGGCGCTTATTTTTGGCAGCGCAGTGGTGTATCTGATGTACGTGCTTTTTCCTACAAAGTTTTGGGGTGCCGAAGAGGTTGCGGCAAGTGCTGGTGTTGCTGATTTTGTAAAGCGCTTTCTAACCAATAACGTAAACAGCACGCTTTGGTTTATCTATACCATTTTGTATCTGTATCTTTTGACACCTGTACTTTCTCTGGTAGTTCAAAAGAAAGAAACCCTGCTCTATGTTATGGCGCTCACGCTCTTTGTGAGCTTTGGATTGCCGCTACTTGAGTTCATTGGCGTTCGTGGTGTTTACTTTGATCAGCTGTTTAGATGGGCTGCGTTTAATAGCGATGGCCTTTTCTACTATCTGCTGGGATATTACGTTAAGACGTATTACGACGAGCTTCCAAAATTTACTAAAAACAATCTTGTGCTTGCTGTAATTTTCTTGCTTTCGTCTGCGGCTATGTTTGGCTGGGGACTTATTGCTAACAACTTTGGAACCCCATTAACTCCAGAAATGACATATCAGAGTTATCCCATTACTATAAAAAACTTCCTTTGTGTAGTACAAGTGGCATCTTTGTTCTTGTTTGTGCTGAACCTTGAACCAAGTCTGCAGGAGCTTTCCGATGGTACCAAGAAGCGCATCAGCACGGTATCTGCTGGTGTTTTAGGAGTTTATCTGTTCCAGATTC
>JABZHU010000131.1:0-3688 GCA_015258705.1 Atopobium sp.
GACCCATCCCTTGAAGAGGCAGCACGTGACATGGGTGCAAGCCGCTGGAAAGTATTTACCAGCGTTACACTTCCTCTTATTTTGCCTGGTTTAGGCAACGCTTTTCTCGTCTCATTTATTGAGTCGATTGCAGACTTTGCAAATCCAATGATTATTGGTGGCTCCTACGATACCTTAGCAACAACTATCTACCTGCAGATTACAGGCGCGTACGACAAGCAAGGCGCGGCTGCTATGGCTGTTGTTCTTCTTTCCATCACGCTGCTTATGTTTGTTGTTCAGAAGTTTGTGTTGGAAGCAAAGAGCACGTCTACACTTTCGGGCAAAGCAACGCGAGCTAGGATGCTTATTACAGACAATTCTGTTCGCGTCCCACTTACCATTCTTTGCGCGCTGGTTGCTCTCTTTGTTATTGGCATGTACCTCTGCGTTCCTTATGGTTCGTTTGTTCGTTCCTGGGGCTCTAATTACGAACTAACTACTAAATGGTTTGAGCAGGTATTTTCCAAGTATCATGGCCTGCAAGCATTTAGCGATTCGTTCATGCTCTCGCTCATTGCGGCACCAATTACCGCTTTGCTTTCGATGATTATTTCTTATCTGGTAGTAAAACGTCGCTTCCGTGGCCGTGGTTTTATCGAGGCTGTATCCATGCTTGCTATGGCAGTCCCTGGTACGGTTTTGGGTGTTGGCTACATCCGTGGTTTCTCAAGTGGTGTCATGCACACAGGATTTTTGCAAGGCCTGTATGGCACAGGACTTATCCTGATTATTGTCTTTGTCGTGCGTTCGCTTCCTACAGGAACACGCTCGGGCATCTCGGCACTTCGACAGATTGATAAATCAATTGAGGAGTCCGCATACGACATGGGCGCCGACAGCTTTACGGTGTTTATGACCGTTACGTTGCCGCTGATTAAAGATTCGTTCTTGTCTGGCTTGGTAACGGCGTTTGTCCGTTCCATTACCGCAATTTCTGCAGTTATTCTCTTGGTTACGCCAGAGTTCCTGCTTATTACCGTTCAGATTAATGAGTTTGCGGGTAAGGGTTCATATGGTATGGCCTGCGCCTTTGCAACAATTCTGATTGTTATTACCTATGGCTCGGTATTGCTTATGAATTGGGCCATCAAACACTTTGGCACCAGCCGAGCACTCAAGGAGGAGTAACACATGGCTACAGAGAAAAAAGGCGTTCGCCTTGAGCACATTTCCAAGATTTATCAGGATCAGAAGACTGGAAAAGACTTCTACGCAGTTCAAGACGCTAACATCACTATTGCTCCTGGCGAGTTTGTAACGCTGCTTGGCCCTTCTGGCTGCGGAAAGACCACTATTCTGCGTATGATTGCTGGTTTTGAGAGCCCTGATGAGGGAAAGATCTTCCTTGGCGATGAGCAGATTGACGAGCTTACTCCAAACAAACGCGATACTGCTATGGTGTTCCAGAGTTATGCATTGCTTCCTCACTACAACATCTTTGACAATGTTGCCTATGGCCTCAAGCTTCGCAAAATGGATAAGGCAGTAATTCGCGAGAAGGTCCTTCATATCCTGGGTCTTGTTGGACTTGAGGGCATGGAAGAGCGCATGACCAACCAGCTTTCTGGCGGCCAGCAGCAACGTGTTGCTTTGGCGCGTGCTCTGGTTATTGAGCCAAGTGTGCTCCTCTTTGACGAGCCTCTTTCAAACCTTGATGCGAAGCTCCGCGTTGACATGCGTAACGAGATCCGTCGTATTCAGCAGGAGGCCGGCATTACCGCCATCTACGTTACACATGACCAGTCAGAGGCAATGGCACTTTCAGACAACATCATCATTATGAAAAAAGGTGTTGTTGATCAGGTTGGCGATCCTCAGACGGTTTACTATCACCCAGCAGACGAGTTTGTTGCAGACTTTATTGGTGAGTCAAACTTCCTGCATGCAACCATTGCAGACAAGCTTGATTCTGAGACTGCACTTTGCCGCTTTGAGGGCCATGAGTTTGAGGCCAGCGGATGTTCTCACCTGGACAAGGGTAAGGAATGCTGCATTGTTCTTCGTCCAGAGTCTGCACGCCTTGCTGACGAGGGAACACTTGCCTGTGAGGTAGTTCTATCTCGATTCATGGGTCACTATCAGAACTACCACGTTATGGTAGGCGATACTCTCATTAAGATTACGGACTTCAATCCTCGTACCCACAAGATTTATAACGTTGGTGACCACGCCTTTGTTGACTTCACCAGAGATGAGGTCCACGTTCTGTAAGTATTTTGGTTAAAACAGTAACGTATGGCGAGAAGATCCGTTGGTCTTCTCGCCATTTTGTTAGATGGTTGATTTGAGCCAGTTTAGTTTGCAGGTGAGCAGCTTGTGATCGGGCTCAAGCGAGGGGTCCTTGATTCTTTTAAGGAGCATCTTGCAAGCGGCGTAGCCCTCTTCATAGACAGGCTCGACAATGGTTGAGATGCTTTTAACGGGCAGGTCAGTCCAATCGGTGTTATTGAATCCCAACAGGCCAACTTGCTTTGGAATTACTGTCTCGTAGGATTGCAAGGCATTATAGACACTTTTAAGAGCCCATTGATTTGGCACAAATACCAGTGTTTTCTTTGACGGAAGAATGTGATTATTGAGCCATTGCGTGATGTCAGAGATAGACAACGTGCTTTGCTCCATGGTGAGACGCTCATGAGGTTTATTTAAGGCCTCTAAGGCATCGGTGAAGCCAGATTCTCGTTCAATTCTGGTACGACCTTTTGGTTCTCCACCAATAATCAAAAAGTTTTCGTATCCGCGTTCAACGCAGCGGGTTGCAGCTGAATAAACGCCGTCATAGAGGTTACTTTTTATCCAGGAAGTATTAAGGGCAAGAAGGTCGCAGTCAAAGTAGACAACGGGCTTTCCAACTTTAGCAATTCGTCTATCTACCGCTCTGAACTGATTGGTGGGCTGGATAAGCATGCCATCTGCTCCAATTGAAAGCATTTTCTCAACCCAGTCAGCTTCAAGCGTGGGGTCAAAACGAGAATTGCAAATAATTGTCTGATAGCCAGCCTCTAGAGCTGCATCTTCAATGCCGTTAGTCATTTGAGCTGCCCAGGCATTAGTGTTGTCTAGAATCAGTACAGCAATAATTCCAGAGCTCTTCTTAACCATTGCTTGAGCTTGGGCGCTTGGAATATATCCCGTATTTTCGATTGCTTTTTTGATACGTTGCTTAGTTGCTTCGGACATCTTTTCAAAGTGTCCGTTAAGGTAATTCGAAACGGTAGCAATAGAAACATTTGCTAATTTTGCAAGGTCAATGATAGTGGTCTTAGACATTGGCGCTCATTTCACCGAAATTTTTACAAGGTACTTGCAAAATACCAACGTTAGTGAGTGTGCTGGATTCTACGTTGGTTAAACGTTTAACAAAATTCATCATAACACAAGGTAGATTAGACGTTTACCGAAATCCTCTTTTAAAAAAGATTAAAACAATGCAAAGTATGAGTTGGAAACGTACGTCGTCAAAAGACGTGCTCGTGCGCCCCGCATAGGGGCTCACAACTTACTTTGCGAGAGGACATAACCATGAACGTCGTTGCTGTATGCGCTTGCACGGTTGGAATTGCTCACACCTGGATGGCAAAAGAGGCCATTGAGAAAGAATGTGAGCGTCGCGGCTATGAATTCAAGGTAGAGGCTCAGGGCGGTT
>JABZHU010000132.1:0-3648 GCA_015258705.1 Atopobium sp.
AGATAGGGCTGTACCTACGATGAGCATCACCGCAAAGGCACTTAGTACTATTAGCTCTACCATGCATCCACTCCAAACGAATTTCTTATGTAAATAGAGTAGGCAACTAAAAAGTTGAAGTCCAACTGTTTTCAATGGTTATAATTACAAGTAATTTTTGTAATACAGTGGGAGCAAAAATGAACTTTCAAACCATGGATTATTTTGTTGCCGTTGCAGAAGAAAAAAGCTTCACCAAGGCGGCTGAGCGCCTGAGTGTAACGCAGCAAACGCTCTCGGCAAATATTGCGGCAGCAGAAAAAGAACTTGGCTCTAAGCTGCTAGAACGTACGGTCCCGCTGTCGCTCACGTTTGCGGGAGAAGAGTTCTTGCGCTATGCCCGTAGGTTTCAGGCTCAGCGTCGCGCTATGGATCAAGAGTTTCTTGATATTGCGGGCAACGAGCGAGGTCGCCTGCGTGTTGGCGTCACTGCTACACGAGGTCACATCATCATGCCGCGCTCCATTGCTGCTTTCCAAAAATTGCACCCAAATATCTCCATTGAGCTTGATGAGGGCGAGAATGACGAGCTTGTTGAGTGGCTGTCCGAAGGTCAGCTTGACTTGATTGTTGCAACCGTCAATTCCACATCATATGACTTGGTTGTTAAAAAGCTGTTTGACGAGAAGATCGTTCTGGTAGTTTCTCAAGCGCTTCTTGAGTCTTTGTATGCAGATAAGGTTGACTCGGTTGTCGCGCAAGTCAAAAAGACGGGAAAGCTCACGGCCTTGGAAGCTTGCCCCTTCTTAACGGTAGGTAAGCGAGATATTGCTGGTAGTTTTGCTCGCCATGCGTTTGCCGCGTCAGGTATTTCTCCCACTATCAAGGTCATGTCCAGAAACTCCGAGACGCTTTTGGCGCTTGCCATGAGAGGCGTCGGCGCGTGCTTCTTGCCATCTGAGCTGGTTGCCTCTTCTTACTACGACTTTGAAACTTCCGGTCTTCACATCATTGAGCTGGGAAAAGAGATGTCTTACTCGGTTAGTGTTGCTTGGCGCCGCACCGATCATGTGTGGAGCGCAATCGAGTCATTTGCCCAGGTACTTTCTGAGCAGCGCTACGTGGTTAAGCGAGGTGAGTAGCGTGGATGCTCTTCAGTCTGAAAACAACCTTGAGGTTTTGTATCGGGACGACTATCTACTTGCTGTGAATAAACCGGCGGGAATTATCGTTCATGCGGACGGCACTCAAGAGTCTTCTCTAACCGATGCAGTTTGCGAGAAACTCCGTGCACTTGAGGGCTCAAGCCAGATAGACCTTTCTCAGGTCCAGGCTCTGAATCGTCTTGATAGAGAGACTACGGGCATTGTGCTTTTCTCGCTCAAAAAAGAAGCGCAGGCACAGTTTGACCAGCTTATTGCCTCTAAAGAGCTTTCCAAAGAGTATCTGGCTGCCGTTAAGGGAGCGTTTGAGCCAAATAAACTGCTGATAGATAAGGCAATTGGAAAAGACCGTCATGACGCACAGAAGATGAGGGTCTCAGCAACAGGCAAACCTTCTCAAACGGAGGTGCGCCTCATTAAGGTTGCATCGTCTGCGCAAGGTCAAACTCAGAGCTTGTTGTTGGTCAATTTGCTGACAGGAAGAAAGCATCAAATTAGAGTGCACCTCTCGTCACTTGGATTTCCTCTGGTAGGAGATGTGTTATACGGAGGCGTATCATCTCTGCAACACGGAGCAAAAAAGAGACATAAAGCGCAGTCGTTAATGCTGCATGCATATCGCGTTGGATTTATTCACCCAGTCACGGGCGCAAAAATTGTGATTAAAACAAATATTCCAGAGCGATTTTCTTATTTTGGTGTCACTGAGGTGGACTAATAGTACATACTTTGTGATAGAGACATGCATTCATTTTGTGCAAATACGTTACCCAGACGTGCATAAAGTGAACGAGGAGGGGGAGAAATGCCTGGCACAATGCGAGGTGTATATACCAACCTGACTGAAATCCGCAGGAAGGTATTTAAAGAGGTTTCGGCGCTTGCGTATGAAAAAGCAGACAAGAGCGTTGATGAAATTGCTCGTCAGATGGAAGAACTGCCTTACAAGATTATTCCTGGTGATATTGCAACATATCGCGAGAGCGTCTTCTTGGAGCGCGCGATTGTTGGTGAGCGTATCCGCATGACTATGGGTATGCCTATGCAGGGTGTTGATCAACCCAAGCAAATATCCGATGGCTTGGAAGAGGCTTCTCGACCAGAGGTTTATTACCAACCACCGCTGATTAACATTGTCAAGTTTGCGTGTAACGCATGCGAGGACAACGTGTATCGCGTTACCAATGCATGCCAGGGTTGTCTTGCACACCCTTGCCGAGAGATTTGTCCTAAAGAGGCAATTAGCTTTGTGGACAAAAAGGCATATATTGACCAAGAGAAGTGCATTCAGTGCGGTATGTGCTTCAAGGTTTGTCCGTACCAGGCAATTCATCATCATGTACGTCCTTGCGCTGCTGCTTGTGGTATGGACGCTATTGGCTCTGACGAGCATGGTCGCGCAGACATTGATTACGAGAAGTGCGTGTCTTGTGGTCAGTGCCTGGTCAACTGCCCCTTTGGCGCAATTGCCGATAAGAGCCAGATTTTCCAGGTAATTCAGGCTATCAATGAGGGTTACACCGTTGTGCCAATTGTGGCTCCTTCATTTGTTGGCCAGTTTGGCAAGGGTAGCGTTGGTCGTCTTCGTGAGGCATTCAAGGAGATGGGATTCGCCGAGGCAGAAGAGGTAGCAACCGGTGCTGACCTCTGTACTGTTCAGGAAGCAGAAGACTTTGTCAAAGAAGTCCCAGAGAAGCTTCCCTTTATGGGAACAAGTTGCTGTCCTTCTTGGTCTGCTATGGCTAAAAAAGAGCACCCAGAGCATGCTGACGCTATCTCTATGGCACTCACGCCAATGGTTCTGACTGCTCGTTTGGTAAGAAAACAAAATCCAGAGTCCAAGATTGTCTTTATTGGACCATGCACTGCTAAGAAGCTCGAGGCGCTGCGCCGCTCCGTTAAGTCCGAGGTCGATTTTGTTCTGACCTTTGAGGAGCTTGCGGGAATGATGGAGTCTAAGGGTATTGACTACACCAAGCTTGATGATGACAACTCCGATTTTGAAAACGCCTCCCATGACGGTCGTGCTTTTGCAGTTGCTGGCGGCGTAGCAGGCGCAGTTGTAAACGTCATCCACCAGAAGCACCCTGATAAAGAAGTGCCTATCATGGCTGTTGATGGCCTTGCTGAGTGCCGAGCCATGCTCAAGGATGCTGTTAAGGGTAAATATCCAGGTTATCTTCTTGAGGGCATGGCTTGCCCAGGCGGCTGTGTCGGAGGCGCTGGCACCCTGAGTGCTGTTAACCGTGCCGCCGCAGCGGTTAAGCGTTACGCAAAGACCGCTTCTTCTGAGTTAGCTTCTGCGAATAAGTACAACGATCTTATTTCAGAGCTTGCGGGCACCGTTTCTGCTGAGGTTGAGATTGCCGAGGTTCTTGAGGTTCAGAAGCCTGTTGAGTAGTCATATTCTCTCAAACTAAACGTAAAACGCCGGTGCATTGCATCGGCGTTTTTGTATGGAAATGTAGCTTAATAGGGTAATCTACATGGTAAAAAAGGACCTGCG
>JABZHU010000014.1:0-15426 GCA_015258705.1 Atopobium sp.
TGACTGGAGTATCCAAAGCAATTCTTAACTGCCTTGCCGCACGCTTATATGCCTGTGGAGTTGGTTGTCTTTTTGGTTTCTCTACATTAGTGACAGAAAATAGTGGAGCAAGGTTTTCTGTCTGGCGGACAGACAAGTTCTCTTCAATTACTTTCTGAACAAGTTTAATTCTTCCTTCTTTACCACTAACGGAAAGAATTGCACGAGCGTGTCCAGCACTAATACGTCCTTCTACCATCAAAGTCTGTACCTCTGTTGGAAGGTCAAGAAGGCGTAGGGTATTTGTAATTGCAGATCTTGATTTTGAGAGAACCTTGGCCAAATCGTCTTGGGTTAAGTTTTCCTGTTTAATGAGCTGCTTATAACCTTGTGCTTCTTCGATTGGGCTTAAGTCAGATCTCTGCAAATTCTCAATAAGAGCAAGCTTGAATACTTCCTCGTCAGAAATTGCTTTGATTACAACAGGTACTTCCTCTAATTTTGCAAGTTTTGCAGCCTGGAAACGTCTCTCACCAGCAACAATTTCGTAGTGGTCGCCCTTCTCGCGAACAAGAAGTGGCTGAAGGATACCGTTTTGCTTAATAGAATCACTGAGTTCAGTGAGCTCAGCTTCGTCAAAACGCTTGCGAGGCTGGTCTTTATTTGGCTTAATCTTCTTCAAAGGCAGCGTGGTAGTTTCTTTTTTATTACCAACCTCTGCATCTACCTCGCTAAAGAGCGAATTAAGGCCTTTACCAAGTCCTGATTTTTTAACCACGACGATTCACTTCCTTTGCAAGTTTGTTATATGCAAGCGCGCCCATACTTATTCGTGCATACATGGTTACTGGCAAACCATGACTTGGTGCCTCAGCAATTTTGACGTTTCTGGGAATAAGTGTCTTGAATACTTTGTTACCAAAGTAGTTAGATACTTCATTAACTACCTGCTTAGATAGGGAAGTTCTGCTATCAAACATGGTCATTACTACACCAAAGATTTCAAGATCTGGATTAAGCTGTTTTTGCACCATCTTCATTGATTCAACAATCTTAGTAACGCCTTCTAGTGCATAATACTCGCACTGAATTGGGATAAGTATGCTATTTGCGGCAACTAAGGCGTTAATTGTTAGAAGTCCTAATGATGGTGGGCAATCAATCAAAATATAGTCAAAATACTCTTTAACCTGGTCGATTGCTCTTTTTAAAATGTTTTCTCTTGAGTCAACAGAGACAAGTTCAATTTCAGCACCGGCAAGTTGAATGGTTGCTGGTGCAATAGTTACGTATTTCTGAACTGTTTGCTGCAATACCTCTTCAAGCGGTGTTTCATTGAGAATTACGTCATAAATATCAGCTTCAAGTTCCTCTTTATCAATTCCAAAACCGCTTGTCGAATTTCCTTGTGGATCAAAATCGATAATAAGAACTTTCTTCTTTGTTTCACCTAATGCAGCAGCAAGATTAATTACGGTAGTTGATTTTCCAACTCCACCTTTTTGATTAATTACTGCCAGAACTTTAGGATCTCTATCCTGAAATCCCCTCGAAAGGTCTTTGTAGCTCATTTATCCTCCGTTTGACCAGGTTTATTTAATAATACAGAATGTTTCACGTGAAACATTCCACAATTACCCTCTTCTTGCAACAAACGGATTTGATTTAGCCATTCCAGTTTTTCTTGGTAATTTGATTTTGCTCTTTGCAACTTTTTTGTATAAAAGAATTTCTCGATGGCCAAGATTGTTTGGTAACTCAAATGTTTCACGTGAAACATTTTCGTATCCAAAAATTTTGGCTGCCTGAGAGGCGTCCTGAAGCTCTATCTCATCAACATTGGCCTTCATTACTATAAGAGTGCCTTGAGGGGCTAAGAAAGGCTCTGCGTACTCCAAAAGAATATTTGTCTTCGCAACAGCTCTAAAAGTCACAAAATCAAACTTGTGTATATAAGCATTTGGAATTTCTTCTGCACGAAGTTTTTCAGCCCTGACTCTGTCACTAAGACCAATCTCGTCGATCATTGACTGGACTGCATTGATCTTTTTTCCAATTGAGTCAACCATTACCGTTTTGTTATCGCTCATAATTGCAAGAGGCAGTCCAGGAAAGCCTCCACCGGTACCAATATCAATATAGTTGTGAGTACCAGATAAAAACTCATTACACACTTTGAGTGGTAACAAAGAATCAAGAATATGAAGTACTAGCGCCTCATCAATTGAAGTGATTCTTGTGAGATTGAGGTTTTTATTAATCTCGATTAGCAATTCAATATGTTTCAGAAGCTGTCTTCTCTGGAGTTCTGTTGAATCGATTCCATAGTTAAGGAGAAGTTCCTTCAGTACATTCTCTTTTGAATTATATAAAGACTTCTCTGATTCAGACATTGCTTCTCCTGTGACAAAACTTCTTGTTACAAGAAGAATTGTCACAAAAAAAGAGGAAGGCGTAAACCTTCCTCATCAAATTACTAAAGCTTGTTAGAAGTTCTTAGCTATTGATAGCAGTTACCACAACACGACGATATGGATCATCGCCCTCAGAGTGCGTAGTAACTTCAAGGTTGTCTCTCAGTGCGATGTGAATAATGCGGCGCTCATAGCCACTCATTGGAGCAAGAGAAACCTTACCGGTCTTCTTAGCACGAGCAGCAGCAGAGAGTGCCATCTCCTGAAGCTTATTACGGCGCCGGCTCTTATAGCTTTCAACATCAACAGATACTGGATAGTGGAAGTGAAGCTTAGCGCTCATAAGAGAAGAGAGAACCATCTGAAGAGCCTCAAGTGTATTGCCGTGACGACCAATGAGAATTGCAAGATCACCGCCGGTTACGTCAAGAATAAGTTCGCCATCTTCACCGTCATACTCATCAATTGCACAGCTATTCTCGCCAAAGAAGGAGAGAAGCTCCCTAAGATAGAAGACAGCGGTATCAGCAATCTTATTCATCTCAGCATCAGTAAGCTGAATTCCAGCTTCAAAGTGCTCTCGAATTGAAGCAAACTCGTCTTGTGAATCAACGACAGGAGACTCATTAAGAGCGTTTGGCTCAGAAACGAAAGTCTCATCCTCCATGTCGTCCTCCAGTCAATATAAAAAGTTTAACTATTAATCTACGGTAACAAATTTTTGTAAACAAAAGTTATTTTGTTCAAGCCCAGCTACTAAGCCTTTTTGTGAGGGCGAGGCTTCTTTTCTTTTCTCACCACGTCAACCTCGATTGGCTTATTAGCCATTTGAGCCTCAGCCTTAAGCTTCTCTTTTTCCATAATGCGCTTGGTAATAAGCTGCTGCTGAGCAAGCTGCCAAATACCAGAAGTAACGTAGTAGAGAAGAACAGCTGCTGGCACAGTCCAACCAAACCAGAGCATCATGAGGGTCATCATGCCGCCCATCATATACTGCTGGGTACGCTGCTCACCGGAGCTTGTACGAGCGTTTACTGCCATGGAAAGGAAGGTAGTAAGGCCAAACAGAAGAACAAAAATTATGTAAGGGATAGCAGCAACAAGGCCATCAACAGCAAAAATGTCAGACGTTGCTCGTGCGATAGAAGGAAGAATGTTGTAGAAACGAGAGTCTACCGGAACCATCTTTGCAACGGTAAAGAGTGCAATAAAGATAGGGGACTGCAGCAGCAAAGGAAGACAACCACCAAGTGGATTGAAGTTAATCTCTGCGTAAAGCTTACGCATTTCTTCATTCTGTCTTACTGGATCATCAGCATAGCGCTCCTGGATTTCTTTGAGCTTTGGCTGAACAACGCTCATACGAGCCATAGAGGCCGTCTGCTTGTTGGTCATTGGAACCAGGATAATACGGATGATGATGGTAAGCAGGATAACTGCCATACCCCAGTCTCCCGAGAATGATTGAAGTCCCGCTAAGACTGTGTATAGAAAGTTAACAATCCAATCCCACATATTTCCTCCGGTGCGTTCCTTTACGGAACGGGATCGTATCCTCCCTTATGAAAAGGGTGACAGCGAGCAATACGCTTAAGAGCAAGCCAACTTCCCTTTTTAACACCATACTTTTGTATGGCCTGAACTGCATATTCGGAGCAAGTGGGCCGATAAATACAGTGCGGCTTAAAAAGGGGAGAGATGTTTCTTTGATAGAAACGAATAGCACTTAGGAACAAGTTTGCGAGAAAAGAGCCTTGTCTTTTCTCGCTCATTTGACCCCTGTCTTTCTTAACAAAGCATCCAAAGAAACGCTTATATCAGCAGGATTAGCGCTGTGTGTATCTTTAGTCGCAAAGAGAATAATGCCGTATCCCTCAACAGGTAAACCGCTCTTTCGAGCTGCTTCGCGTAAAACGCGTTTACACCTGTTTCTAAATACGGCGTTACCTAGTCTTTTTGGAGCTACAAAGGCTACCTCGGAAGGATGTGCCTCAGTGGATGGTGCTACTCGTATACGAAGAACAGAACTTTGAGCCCTCTTCCCCGCAGAGAAGACCCTTTCAAACTCTGAACGAGATTTAATGGTCTTCACAGAAACATTCCTTAGACGGTGAGGCGCTTACGGCCCTTGAGGCGACGACGAGCGAGAACGGCACGACCATTCTTAGTTGCCATACGTGCACGGAAACCGTGGGTAGTTGCGCGCTTGCGCTTATTTGGCTGGTAGGTACGCTTCATAGCTATTTCCTCCCGAACGGGTACAGTATCGATTAAAAAGCCTACAGATTGTACTCGCGTTTATGGGTACCTGTCAAATTTTCTACGCAAATACCTCAACTTTTTCTCTTTTTTATTCAAAAAACCTAGCGAGAAAACCTTTCATTTTGAAAATTTCACTTGAGATAAGTGAAGAAATTTGTTGAAAGGAATATTTCTGCAAGCTGAAATATGTCCGTTAAATGCTACTATCATTCAGTACGTCTTTCACAAAGATATAAAGTTATCTACAGATATTTAACACTTGTTGAAAACTTTCATTCATCGTGAAAGAAAACGAAAAGTTTTCTTCATTTGTTTAACAATTGTTGAAAAGGGGGTGTCATGGCAAGAGATTTCTTTCCTTTTGTTGAGGAAAACACAAACCAGAATGAAAAAGACGCTGGTTCTGATAATTCTCTCACCGTCCGTTATACTGCACGTATTGCAGTGTATGACGATAAAGCCGCAGCACCTCGTGTTGTTCTCGTAGAACCAAAAGATGTTCGGTCTTATCTTGATGAAATTGCAGCTACCGTTAACCAGCTTGCTCACGAGCAGGGAGGAAAAATTCCTTTTATGGTTATGCGTGAGATTGTGGAAAATTTCATTCACGCTCGGTTTGTGGCACCTACAATTTCAATCATGGATAACGGAAATACCATTAGGTTTTCAGACCAAGGACCTGGTATTAAAGAAAAAAATCGAGCTCTTGAGTTTGGTACTTCTTCTGCAACAGAAGAGATGAAATCGTTTATTAGAGGCGTTGGTTTTGGCCTTCCTTATGCTCAACAATACATGGTCGAAAAGGGTGGAAGTCTTACCCTCGAAGACAATATCTCTGGCGGAACCATTGTTACCTTGTCAACACGCCGCTCTAAAGATGCGCACATTCAGACGCTTCCAACTCAAGAAGAAGCTGAAGAATTACCTGTAAATCAGAACCAACAGGCTGTTTTACATGCTCCACAAGTAGTATCTCATCAGCCAGCTGCACAGCCAGCTGCACAGCTTCCTAATCTGTTACTTACAGATCGAGCAAAACAAGTTCTTCAATATCTCTCTGAACATGAATGGGTTGGAGCAACAGAGTTAACAAGTACCTATGGACTTTCAACACCAACGTGGTCAAGAGAATTAAAATCGCTGGTAAACATAGGAATAATCGGAAAAGTTGGGCAGAAATATAAGCTCACTACTATTGGAGAGACTCTCCTTTCATAGAGTTTCTCAACATTATTCGCTGAAAGTTATCAACATTCCTCTATACTAGGTGTCCCAATTTTCAACATTTTGATTGGACACGTATGGATGCATCAATTGATTCAGACGCAGTAGCTCTGTGGCAAGACGCAATTGACCTCTTGGTTGAAGAGAATCAGCCAGAGGCTTTTATCGCTATGTTGAGAACCTGTACTCCAATTAAAGTTGAAGATAACGCACTGTGCGCTGAAACATCAATGCGCTTGGCATATAACCGTATCCTTAAGAATCTACCGATTGTTGAGAGATGCCTTTCGGCAGCAGCCTTTGAAGACATTATCTTGAGTCTTACGCTTACAAAGTCTTCTTCTCCTGTTACCACTACTTCCACAATGACTCCTCAAGAGTTCAACGCTTGGAAGCAAAAAACTGCTCCTATACAAGCAGTTGTTCCAGAGCGGATTCAAGATTTTGAATCCCAGGAACAAAGCCTTGAGGAGCTAAAACAGCAGACCTTAAAGCGTCGAAAGAGTAATCCTCTTTATGAAGAGACATCTTTCAATTCAAACCTCACGTTTGATCGCTTTGTTGTTGGTGACGAGAATGAGCTTGCACATCAGCATGCATTAAATGTTGCAAATGACGCAAAAGGTAAGGCAAATCCACTGTTTATTTACGGTGCAAGCGGTCTTGGAAAAACTCACCTTCTACGCGCGGTTCAAAACTACATCAACTCTGAAGATATTGAACGCGTTTGTGTTTATAAAGATGCAGATGCCTTTGTTGATGACTACGTAAATGCAGTTCGTAAAAACGCCTCAGGAAACGCCGCAACAGAGCTTAGTAATAACTACCAAAACATTGATGTTCTTATCATCGATGATGTCCAAAAACTTGCTGGTAAAGCAGGTACTATTAATTTTTTCTTCAATATTTTTAACTCTCTTATTGATAGAGGTAAGCAGATTATTCTTGCTGCAGATAGAACACCTGCTCAGCTTGGTATGGGATCTGACGGCTTTGACGATCGTATTACTTCTCGCATGAGTGGTGGCATCGTTATTGGTATTGAGTCTCCAAGCTACGAGATGAAACTCAATCTTATTCATGTCTTCTGCGACCGCGCATTTAAAGAAAGAAATTCTTCTCTTTCTGCAGACGATTTGCCAGAGGACATCCGCCGTTACATGGCTGACAAGGCTGGTCAAAGTATTAGAACGCTTGAGGGTTTCTGTAATCGTTGTGTTACTGGTCAGATTAAAGCAAAAGAATCTGGCACAAACATTAAACAAGAAGAAATCGATAAGATTGCAGACACGCTCTGGCGTCGCGTTTCAAAGACCGTAAATATCGAGAAGGTCCAAGAAGTCGTAGAAAATATCTATGGCATTAGTCATCGCGATATTGTTGGTAACAAGAGAAATAAAGAGATTGCAGAACCTCGTCACGTTGCAATTTATCTTGCTCACGACCTTTGCCAATACACACTGGTAAATATTGGTAAGCATTTTGGCGGAAGAAAACACGCAACTATTTTGCACAGCATTGAGGTAATTGAAGAGAGAATCAAAGAAGACAAAAGCTTCTATGATCAAATTTCTCAACTCAAGAAGACTATTCTTGAACAAAGTTAGTGTTTAAAACCTGTTAGTAAGATGTTAATTGGTGAAGAGAAGTAGTGATTTGTTGTTGAGAGTTTAAGAGAGGGAGTTTTACTTTGTTTATGAATGTCAAAAATAAGCAAACAAATCTGACCTCTAGAAACATATTTCTACCTCTAGAAATGTAAAGCTTTCTTCTTTTCAACATAGCTTATTATTACTACGATATTTTTATTCTTATCTAAGAAATAATAGAAAGGGTCGTCATGAAATTTACCGTAAGTCAATCCGCTCTCCAGACGGCACTTGATATTGTTTCTAAAGGCATTGGTTCTAATACAACACTTCCTATTCTCTCTGGTATTTACCTTAAAGCATTTAACGGCATGCTTGAGCTGCAATCCAGCGACTTAACTATTTCTATTAAGCATCAAATTGCAGCAAACGTAGAGGAAGAAGGAGAGACAGTTGTTTCTGGAAAGGTTATCCAGAACATTGTTAAAAATCTTCCTGACGCAGCAATTACTTTTGAAGGTGGAGATCGTACGCTTTCTGTAACATGCCAGCGTTCGTCTTTTAGACTTAATACTCTTTCTGCCCACGATTGGGCTCAATTCCCAGAGTTTGATCTTGAGAAAACTTGTGAGCTCCCAAGCCAGCTTCTATCAACTATGGTTGATAAGGTGTATCGAGTAACTTCTAAGGAAGCTTCTCGTCCTATTCTTCAGGGAATTTCTCTCACTGTTGAGGACAACACTATTCGCCTTGTTGCAACAGACTCATTCCGTCTTGCCGTTTGTGATTCCAACACAGATACTCCAGCAGGTGAGTCTTTTACTGCAATTATCTCTGGTGAAGTGTTCCATGATGTTCTTTCCATGCGCAGCATGACTGAGAAGGTTTTGATTGGTACTACAGATAACCAGGTAGTCTTCCAGTTTGGAAATACCACTCACATTTCTCGTAAGATTGAAGGTCACTTCCCAGACTATAAGCAGCTACTTCCTACGTCTTGCACCGCGTCAGTTGATATTAACGTTGAAGATTTTTCTGCAGCCCTGAAGCGCGTCTCTGTTATTGCACTAGCAAATCCTTCAGTTCGTTTTGATGTTGATGCCGATGGTAAAGAAGTTAAGCTCTCTGCATCCTCACCAGATCAGGGTGAGTCTTCCGAGCATATTGAAGCTCAGATTGAGGGAGATTCCCTTTCTATTGCTTTGAATTATCACTATGTCTTTGATTGTGTAAATGCTGCTCCTTCTAAGGATCTTCTGCGCCTTGAGCTACAAGGTCCTTCTCAGCCAGCTATTTTCAAATCAAACGGCAAGGTTAACTACTTGTATCTTCTGATGCCTGTTCGCCTCTAATTTGATAGGGGTTGTGTGGGACTTAAAGTTGAACATGTTTCGCTATATAACTTTCGTTGTTTTTCTTCGAAAGAGATAGATTTATCTGCACAAACTACTATTTTTGTAGGAAAGAACGCTGCAGGTAAGACAAATACTGTTGAAGCACTACAACTCCTTACTGCTGGATATTCATTTAGAAAGCCCACACCATCACAGCTCCTTCTTACAGGTACTTCTGAGGCAAAGATAGAGATTTCTCTTACAGGAGATGGAAGAAAACTAGAAAATACCTGCACCATTACAGAAAGACGTCGTCAATTTTCAAAGAATGGCAAGAAATGTCAGGCTGCAGATATTTCTGGAACACTGATGTCGGTACTTTTTAATCCCGATGACCTTTCAATGATTAAAGGTGGTGCATCGTATCGCCGAGAAGAATTTGATGACTTTGGTCGCCAGGCAAATAAAAGCTACTTCAAGGTTTTCTCGGCATATACCAAGACAGTTGAGCAAAGAAATAAGTTGCTTAAATCTGATTGGCCAGATGAAAACTTGCTTGATGCGTGGGATCTTTCTCTTGCAAGAGGAGGGGCTACGCTTCTTCATGCACGAATTCATTTGTTTGAGCGCCTGGCAAAGAAGACATGTGAGATTTACCAGGAACTCTCTGGTGGAGAACACCTAGAAATGAACTATATTTCTTCAATTGGAGAGGTATCTCTTGAAGCTTCTAGAGAAGAAATTGCTGATCAATTTTTGAAGGCTTTAAGTAAAGCTCGCACGGATGATATTCGTCGTCAGCAAAGTACAAAAGGACCTCATCGAGACGACGTTGAGTTTTTAATTGAGGGTAAAGACGCTAGAAATTTTGGTTCTCAAGGTCAGATCAGAACTGTCGTTTTAGCACTTAAGATGGCAGAGGTTCTTCTTTCAAAAGAAATACTTGGCGAGAAACCCTTGCTGCTTTTAGATGATGTTATGAGTGAGCTTGATGAAGACCGCAGAAAAGCCATCATGGAATTTGCATTCCATGACATTCAAACGGTAATTACCACGACAAACCTTGGGTATTTCTCTGAAGAGGTTTTAAAAAAAGCGCAGATAGTTAGGTTTAGCGATGAATAATCAACAAGAAATACCTGCGCGCGGTGGCAATGAAAATGCAAAAGATTTAATGAGTTCTCTGCTTGGAACCTTCAGAGATTCTAAGAGCATGTCAAAAAATCGTCGTGCCTATCTTGCGTGGGTTGAAGCAAATGGTGAAAGAGAGACAGAACATACAACCGGCGTATTTGTCAGAGAAGTAGTTGGTAGAGAGTATCCTGTACTTACCGTCTATGTAGATAATCGTATGTGTATGATTGATTTTCTTGCACAAAGAGAAATTTATAGAGCCAGGCTCTCAGAGCAAGGTCTGGAGTTTTCAGACCTTGAATTTAAGCTGGACAAATACAACAGACATGCTGATAAAGAAGCTACCTCTTCAGAAAAGCAAGCACAGGGCCAAAAAGAAGAGAAAAAAGATCTTCCAGAACTCACACCAGAAGAGAAATTACAAATTTCTGAGTTAGTTTCTGGACTTTCTGAGCCACTTAAGTCAACGGCTTATAAAGCGATTGAAGCAAGTTTTAGACAAAAAAAGAGTCTTTAGTCAAATCTGTCACTAATCTGTCCTTAAATCTCTTTACAGAGCCTCTCAGATACCAAATATTACTGTTTAAACAATGAAATTTCTCTGTGCCGAGTTAATTTTGGCGATTTCATAGTAAAATACTTACATCATTCCGCTCACAATTGAAGAGAGGACTTACGTGGCAAAAGAAAATAAGTATGACGGTACAGAGATTAAGATCCTTGAAGGCCTTGAGGCTGTTCGTAAGCGTCCAGGTATGTATATTGGTACAACTTCAGCTTCTGGTCTGCATCACCTTGTTTGGGAGATTGTAGATAACTCAGTCGATGAGGCAATGGCTGGTTATTGCTCCAAAATTAAGGTAACCGTTCATCCAGATAACTCTATTTCTGTTGAAGATAATGGTCGTGGTATTCCTGTAGACCTTCATCCCCAGAAAAAAATTCCAACTCTTGAGGTTGTTCTTACTATCCTTCACGCAGGTGGCAAGTTTGATAACAACGCTTATAAAGTCTCCGGTGGTCTTCACGGCGTTGGTGTTTCTGTTGTAAACGCTCTTTCAAAGAAACTTGTTGCACAGGTTAAGCGCGATGGCAAAATCTACGAGATGGTCTTTGAGCGCGGTAAAACTGTTCAGAAGATGAAGGAAATTGGCACCTCAAAATCCAACGGTACTACCATTACCTTCTGGCCAGACGACATGATCTTTGAGACCACTACGTATAACTTTGACACACTTCGTGACCGTCTCCAGGAAACCGCATTCCTTAACAAGAATCTTAAAATTACTCTTGTTGATGAGCGTGAGCTTACTCCTCGTCAGGTTGATTTCCAATATGCTGGCGGCATCATCGATTTTGTTAAGTACCTTAATGACGAGAAAACCGTTTTACCAGGACTTTCTCGCCCTATCTATATTGAAGGTAAGTCAGACCCTGACGCTCCAATGTCTCAGATGGGTGAGGTAGAGGTTGCTATTCAGTGGAATACTGACTTCAGTGACAGAACTCTTTCTTTTGCAAACGACATTTTCACTGAGGAAGGCGGAATGCACCTCGAGGGCTTCCGTACTGCTCTTACTAAAGTAGTAAATGATTACGGCACCAGGCAGGGAATTCTTAAAGAGAAAGACCCTAAGCTTGAGGGCGGCGATATTCGTGAGGGCTTAACTGCTGTTATTTCAGTTAAGCTGCCAGATCCTCAGTTTGAAGGACAGACAAAGGCAAAGCTTGGTAGTTCTTACATGAGAACTCTCACTAACAAGATTGTTACTCAGGGTCTCTCAGAGTACCTGGAAGAGCATCCAAATCAGGCAAAAGAGATTCTCAAGAAAGCATCTCAGGCTGCAAAAGGCCGTCTTGCTGCTCGTAAAGCTCGTGAAGCAACACGCCGTAAGGGACTTCTTGAGTCAGCTGCTCTTCCTGGAAAGCTTGCAGACTGCTCCGTTCGCGATGCAGAGATGACTGAGCTCTTCATCGTCGAGGGTGACTCCGCAGGTGGTTCTGCAAAGATGGCACGTGACCGTTCTATCCAGGCAGTTCTTCCACTTCGCGGAAAGATTTTGAACGTTGAGCGCGTACAGGCTCACCGCGCACTTTCTTCTGACACTATTACTTCGCTGATTACCGCTATTGGTACTGGTGTTGGAGATGAATTTAATATTGAGAAGGCTCGTTATCACAAGATTGTCATCATGACCGATGCTGATGTTGACGGCTCTCACATTAGAATTCTTCTGCTTACCTTCTTCTATCGTTACATGAAGCCAATGATTGACGCAGGTTATATCTACGTTGCTCAGCCTCCTCTGTATCAGATTAAGCCAAAGGGTAAAAAGAACGGTAAATACATCTATACCGATGAAGAACTTGCTCTTGAGACAAAGAAGTTTGAGGACAACACCAAGTTCACTATTCAGCGTTATAAGGGTCTTGGTGAGATGGACCCAGAGCAGCTTTGGGCAACCACTATGGAGCCAAAGAACCGCATTCTTCTTAAGGTAACCATCGATGATGCTCTTGCAGCTGATCGCGCGGTCTCTGACCTTATGGGCAACCAGGTTGAGAAGCGTAAAGACTTCATCCAAACACATGCAAAAGACGTCCGCTTCCTGGACATTTAATGGTTTCTCGCTAAATCATTAGACAGAAAATGAAAGGGTAACTTGTGGCAGACGATAAAAATATGAATGATGATCTTTTTGGTGCAGACGAGGATCAAGACCTTGATGCACAAAACGATATGGATGAAGAATACGAAGATGACGAGGTAGAAGAAGACTCTGACGAGTTTGACCCAGAGACTGGGGAAAATCTCATAACGGGAGAAACTTCACACATTATCTCTGATGAGGCTGGTACTCGTCTTGACCTCTCAGACATTCACGGTGGCACGCTTAAGCCAACCGATTTGTCCTCAGAGATGAAGACTTCCTTCCTCGAGTATTCCATGTCCGTTATTGTTGCTCGTGCACTTCCAGATGTTCGAGACGGCCTTAAGCCTGTTCACCGCCGTATTTTGTACGCAATGAGCGAGGCTGGCATTACGCCAAACCGTCCACATAAGAAGTCTGCATGGGCAGTCGGTGAAGTCATGGGTAAGTACCACCCACACGGTGACTCCGCTATTTATGACTCCATGGTCCGTATGTCTCAGGACTTCTCGATGAGACTTCCTCTGATTGATGGTCACGGAAACTTTGGTTCTATCGACGGCGATCCACCAGCAGCAATGCGTTATACCGAGGCACGTCTTACCAGAAGTGCTATGGAGATGCTGGCAGAGCTTAACAAGAACACCGTTGATCTTCAGTCAAACTATGATGAGTCTCTGACAGAGCCTGCAGTTCTTCCTGCTCGTTTCCCAAATCTTTTGGTTAACGGTTCTTCAGGTATTGCAGTTGGTATGGCTACCAACATTCCTCCTCACAACCTTGGTGAGGTTACTAACGCTGTCTGCATGATGATTGAGAACCCTGACGTTACCACTGAGGAGCTCATGACCGTTCTACCTGGTCCTGACTTCCCAACAGGCGGCATCATCATGGGCACTCAGGGCATCAAGGATGCCTATGAGACTGGTCGCGGTTCTATTACTGTGCGCGCAAAGGTTCACGTTGAGCAGGTCAAGAGCGGTCGCCAGCGCCTTGTTGTTACCGAGATTCCTTATCAGGTTAACAAGGGCCTTCTTCAGGAGAAGATTGCTCAGGCAGTCAACGAGAAGAAAATTGAAGGCATCTCCGACATGCGCGACGAGTCCAACCGTAAGGGTATGCGCATCGTCTTGGATCTCAAGCGTGATGCTGTTCCACAGGTTGTTCTGAATAACCTGTACAAGAAGACTCAGCTTCAGTCCAACTTTGGCATCATTGACCTGGCCTTGGTTGACGGTGTTCCTCGTACCCTTTCTCTTCGCGAGATTCTTCGTCATTACATTGATCACCAGATTGATGTTGTACGCCGTCGTACTGAGTTTGATCTGGATAAGGCACAGAAGCGTGTCCACATTTTGGAAGGCCTTCTGACCGCAGTTGATAACATCGACGAGATTGTCCACATCATCCGTAGCTCGCAGGATGATGCTGAGGCAAAGAAGCGCATGAACGAGCGTTTTGGCCTGGATGAGATTCAGGGCGAGGCAATCCTTCAGATGCGTCTGCGCCGCCTCACCGGTCTTGCTCGCCAGGATCTTGTTGATGAGATTTCCCAGCTCAGACTTGATATTGCCTACTACGAGGATCTTCTCGCTCACGAGGAAAAGATTCTGGCTGTTATTGCCGATGAGCTTCGTGAGATTTCCAACCGCTACGCTGACAAGCGTCGTACGCAAATCTCTGACCAGGACATTCAGAACCTGGACGTCGAGGATCTTATCGCTGAAGAGGATATGGTTGTTACCGTTACTCACGCAGGTTACGTAAAGCGCGTTCCTGTTGAGATTTATCGCTCGCAGAAGCGCGGCGGCAAGGGTGTTCAGGGCGTCTCTCTCAAAGAAAATGATTTTGTCGAGAACCTCTTTGTTGCTTCTACCCACGATTACGTGCTGTTCTTTACCAACTTTGGTAAGGTGTACCGCCTCAAGGTCCACGAGCTTCCGGTTGGTAGTAGAACTACTAAGGGTAGCGCCATCATCAATGTCATCGAGACACTTGCAGAGGGCGAGAAGGTCAAGGCGGTTATTACTACCCGCGACTTCCCAGAAGATAACTACCTGATGTTTGCTACTAAGCAGGGAATGGTCAAGAAGACCGCAATGTCTGAGTACGATCGTACCCGTAAGGACGGCCTCATTGCAATCAACCTTAAGGATGGCGACGAGTTGGTTAACGTCCGTCGTGTCCACCCAGGTGACAAGGTTGTTCTGTGCTCCTCCGACGGCAAGGCAATTCTGTTTGACGAGGCAGAGGCAAGAAGCATGGGCCGCGGTACCTCAGGCGTTCGTGGTATCACGCTCAAGGGCGATGCGACTATGCTTGGCATGGAGATTACCAACGGCAACGGTGACCTTTTCGTTATTACCGAGAAGGGCTACGGAAAGCGCACGGCAATTTCTGAGTATCCAGTCCACAAGCGTGGTGGCCAGGGCGTCTTTACCATCACAATGACGGAGAAGAAGGGTAACCTGGTTGCCTGCCGCGTTGTTGGTCCTCAGCACGAGATTATGATCATGTCCGAGGAGGGCGTTGTAATCCGCGTCAAGGCTGGCGATATCTCCAAGCTTGGCCGCTCCACTCAGGGCGTCAAGGTTATGAACCTCTCTGGTACTGACGTTGTTTCTGCAGTTGCTCGTATGGTTGCCAACAAAAAGAAGGCTCCTAAACATGCAGAGAACCAAGGTATGCTTGATCTGATGGCAGCAGGCGCTCGCGATGCTGATGAGGCAGAGTCTGTTGATCTCGGAGATGAAGAGGAAGTACTAGACGATTCACTGCTGGATGATGACGAATAAGCATTTCAGCTATACGTAATTTGAAGAGCTCAGGAGGTAATTCT
>JABZHU010000015.1:0-15368 GCA_015258705.1 Atopobium sp.
ATGGTGTCAATGACCACATAGAAGATGGCCGAGGTAGTTGCTACAAACATCATGCCAAAGTGAGAAGTACCCACCAGCAGCACCAAAACCTGCACGACAGAACCGAGTGTTGCCGAAACAGCATAAAGTGTCATGCGACGCATAGCAGAACAGACTTTTTGCAGGTACATGCCAATGCCATAGAGAGGCAAAGCAAGCGACTGACCAATCAAGAATTGCTGGGTTAGCAGCAGCTGATCTTCAGTGAACTTGCTTGCTCCAATAATAGAGACAAGGGGCATCGAGAAAATCATCAGATACATCATGAACGGCACGGTAAAGAAAAGAATCTGGTTGATACCGTGCTTGAAGTCCTTCTTGAACTGGTCCATATTCTCTTTTGCCCAGCTATCGGACAGCTCCGTAAAGAGGGCTGTGGTAATAGGCACCGTCAAAATGGAATATGGCAGCGTGTACCAAAGACGAGCGTACGCCGCAACGGAAGCGCCCGATGCAGAAACACTGAGCTGCGAGCTTGTCTGCACCGACATAGTTACAAACGTGGCAACCACAACAATCAGAGCAGGCGCGCCAATCTTGAGCGTCTCTTTAAGTGCGGGGTCTTTGAGGTTAATTCTCCACGAGAGCTTAATCCCCTTGCGCTTAAGTGACGGTACTTGAATCAGAACCTGAATCAAAACGCCCAGAGGATTTCCCAGCGCAAGAATAAGAAGACCCAGCTCAGGATTAGTGTTGACCAAGAAAGCATACGCAAAGAACGATGCCGTAGTCACAAAGTTATTAAAAATAGGAGCCGCAGCTGGCCAGAGGTAGTCTCGCTCTGCATTCAAAACACCAGAGAAAATGGTGGAGAAGCAATACAGCATAACCTCGATGACAAAGAACCTAAAGAAGTACACTGCCAGCGTTGGATCAAAATCAGCACCTGCCGAGAAGGACTGTGTATACACCACTTCTGCGGCAAAGAAGAAACCTAAAACGGCAACAAGACCTGTTGCGACAACAACAATGGAAAGCAGGTTGGAGGTATAGGCGTTTGCCTCATCCTGTCCAACCTTCTTCTTAATAGAGAGATATACCGGCAAGAAAGCTGTAGTGAGCATTCCTGCACCAACAAGCTCATAGAGCTGGTCAGGAAGGGTGTTTGCAATGGAATAGCAGCTTGCAAGAACGGTAGCACCCATAGCAAATGCCTGAGCCCAGGTTCTTAAAAAGCCCGTAATACGGCTAATCAGAACAAGCACACTCATCATAGAGGTAGAACGACTTAGGTCTTTTTGTTTAGAGACATCCTCTTCATCAGAAGAAGCCTCTTCACTATTAGAATTACCTGCGTCGAAGTTGCCGTCTGACACAGAGCTGTTGTCTGCCCCAGAGTCATCCTCTTCAGCAGCAACTTCCTCGAGCTTCTGGCTCACAATCTGCTCAAACGCCTCATCCTCAATTGGTTGATGAAACGTCTCTGGGACAACAATGTTGTCCACTACAGGAGGCTCTTCAAAGGTCTGATCAAGAGCCTTGCTCAGAGTTTCTTCAGATAAGGTTCCATCAGAAGACTCTGCTGAAAGTCGCATATGTTTGGGCTGATATGCCACTAGTGCACCTCGCGAACAATATCTGCAAACGTAGCCGATACAAATGAAGCCAAATCTTCTGGAGAAAGCGTCAAACTGAGCCCGCGTTTTCCACCAGAAATATGGATGAGCTCAAAAAGCTGAGCGGTCTCGTCAATTATAGTGGGAAACTGCTTTTTCATACCAACGGGAGTGCAGCCACCACGAACATAACCCGTTAAACCCTCAAGCTCTTTAACAGGTAGCATGGAAAGGTTCTTTTGGCCGGACGCGGCTGCTGCTTTCTTAAGATCAAGCTCTTGATCTACAGGAATGCAGCACACCACATGCTCTCCACTTGAAGACACACAGACAAGCGTTTTGAACGCAGCGTCTGGATCTTCTCCAAGCATCTCTGCAATATGAGTTCCCAACTCACCAGAAGGAACGTCTTCTTCTACCTCGTAAGATTGGAGCTCGTAAGCAATGCCGGCAGCATCAAGCTCCCTCATGGCGTTTGTCTTTTGAACCTTTGCTGTTTTTCTCGCCATATTATGCACGCTTCTTCTGAGCTTTTTTCTCTGCAGCTAGACGTGCATTATCACGGTCTAGAATCTCTTTGAGGAACTTACCTGTGTGGCTTTCTGGTGTTGCGGCAACCTTTTCTGGCGTACCAGAGACAACTACCGTTCCTCCACCATCGCCGCCTTCTGGACCCATGTCAATAATGCGGTCAGCCATCTTAATGACATCCAGGTTGTGCTCAATAACAAGAACGGTGTTACCCGCATCAACAAGACGCTCAAGAACAACAATAAGCTGTCTGACATCCTCAAAATGAAGGCCAGTTGTTGGCTCATCCAGAATATAAAGAGTTTTACCAGTCTGCTGACGGTGAAGCTCTTTTGCAAGCTTAACGCGCTGCGCCTCGCCGCCAGAAAGCGTAGTTGCAGGCTGGCCAAGGTGAATGTAGCCAAGGCCTACATCATGAAGAGTCTGCAGCTTGTTCTTAATGCGAGGAATGTTTGCAAAGAATGCAAGTGCCTCATGAACCGTCATATCAAGCACGTCGGAGACGGACTTGCCGTGATAGAGAATCTCGAGCGTCTCGCGGTTGTAGCGCTTACCGTGGCAGACCTCGCAAGGAACATAGACGTCAGGCAGGAAGTTCATCTCAATCTTGATCTGACCGTCGCCCTTACAAGCCTCGCAGCGGCCTCCCTGGACGTTAAACGAGAAACGACCAGCTGAGTAACCACGAGCACGAGACTCTGGGACTGAAGCGTACAATGCGCGCAGGTCGTCCCAAAGGCCAATATAGGTTGCTGGATTAGAACGAGGTGTTCTTCCAATAGGACTCTGGTCAATATCAATGACCTTATCGATAAGATCTACGCCTTCGAGCTTTTTATACTCTCCCACCACACGCTTTGAATGCTGAACTGCATTGGTAAGCGCGGGAGCAAGGGTATCGGTAACCAAAGAAGACTTACCAGAGCCAGAAACACCTGTGACTACTGTCAATGTGCCCAGCTCGATAGCGGCGGAAACGTTCTTAAGGTTGTTAGCGCTAGCTCCTGTAATCTTGATTTTTCCGCGACCAGGCTTACGACGAGCCTCTGGCAGCCTAATCTGCTTCTTTCCCGTGAGATACGCACCTGTGATGGAATCAGGGTTTTCAACAATCTCTTCTGGAGTGCCAGCAGCAACAACGTGGCCACCAAGCTCACCGGCGCCAGGGCCCATGTCAATGACGTAGTCAGCTGCACGAATAGTATCTTCATCGTGCTCGACAACAAGTACGGTATTACCGCGGTCTCTGAGCTGCTTGAGCGTCTCAATAAGACGGTTGTTATCTCTTTGATGCAGACCAATGGAAGGCTCGTCCAGAATGTAGAGAACGCCCATAAGACCAGCGCCAATCTGAGTTGCCAAGCGAATACGCTGGGCCTCTCCACCAGAAAGCGATGCTGCTGCGCGAGAAAGCGTGAGGTAATCCAAGCCAACATTTACCAAGAATTGCAGCCTTGCCACAATCTCTTTAACAATAGGACCTGCAATAACCTTCTGACGATCAGTAATAGTCAGCTGCTTGAAGAACTGGAGCGACTCTTTACAGGAAAGTTCACAGACCTCCCAGATGTTTTTCTCGCCAACCGTAACGGAAAGAATTTCTGGCTTTAAGCGAGCTCCGTGACAGGTTGTACAAGGCATCTCGCGAATATACTTCTCAAGATGCGTCTTCATATTTTCTGACGTGGTCTCTTGATACTTGTCAAAAAGAATCTTTCTGACACCAGAGAACGTAGTAAACCAGTGTGTATTGCGGCCGTCTCGCGTTTTGTAGTCAACGCGAATCTTAGTTGAACCAAGACCACCGAGAAGGGCGTCTTGCACCTTCTTAGGTAGCTTATTCCAAGGTGTTGTATCAGACACGTCAAAATGCTTGCAGACTGCAGACAAAATCTGAGGATAGTAGTTTGAATGGCCAAAGAGACTTCCAAAAACGCCTTCGGAAACAGACAGCTTTGGATCAGCAATGAGTGCTGCTGCATCAATAATTTTACGAGTTCCTAGGCCGTCGCAGTCAGGACAGGCGCCGTAAGGAGCGTTGAAGGAGAAATCACGAGGCTGCAGGTCATCCATAGAGTGTCCGTGAATAGGACAAGCAAGCGCCAACGAGTACTGCAAGAGCTCTTCTGGCATAGTCTCTGGATTGGATTTATCGGCCAGGAGCAATATGCCTACCTTGCCCTGGGCAAGCTTGGTTGCCTGCTCAACGCCTTCAACAATGCGACCCAAAGAATCAGGACGGATGACAATACGATCAACGACAACCTCAATATCGTGTTTGAGCGTTTTACCCAGCGTGATTTCTTCATCAAGCTCACGCACAACGCCGTCAACACGAACGCGAGAAAATCCTTCTTTACGCAAGTCTTCAAAGAGCTTGACGTACTCGCCCTTGCGACCCAAAACAACAGGAGCCAGGACATAGGCTCTACGTCCCTGACCGGCCTCGAGGATTTTATCGGCAACCTGATCTGTTGTCTGACGCTCAATAACGCGACCGCACTCAGGGCAGTGAGGAGTGCCCATGCGAGCGTACAGAAGACGCAGATAGTCGTAGATTTCTGTTACGGTACCGACGGTAGAGCGAGGGTTTCTAGAAGTAGTCTTCTGGTCAATGGACACCGCAGGAGAAAGACCGTCAATAGAGTCAAGGTCTGGCTTATCCATCTGTCCCAAAAACTGACGGGCATAGCTGGACAAGGACTCAACGTAGCGGCGCTGTCCCTCTGCGTAAATGGTGTCAAAGGCAAGACTTGACTTGCCCGAACCAGAAAGTCCCGTAATAACTACCAGCTGATCACGAGGGATATCAATGTCAATATCTTGCAGGTTGTGCTCTCGTGCACCACGGATAGCAATTTTGCTTGAAGCCATAGTTCCTCACATAACCAGTTTGACATGCGCATTTATTTTACGCGCCAACTGCCAAACAATAGAAAACAACATCAGTACACAGATGTGATTTGTGCGTACTGATGTTCTAGTATACCCAAGATAATGCCGACAAAACACGGCAAGCGCGCTTCCCTATTTAATGCGAACCTTCATCACAGCTTTTTTGAGCTTTGAGCCAGATTTCTCCAGCGTACAGCCTGGCTTGTGAGCATCAGATGGAGGTGTCACCAGAAAATCACCTGCGTGCAAGGTAACCCATGTCTCTTCTCCAGGATTGGTGTAAGCACCAAAATCAGCATCAAAATTAAATTCACCCTTAAGAACACACTGCTCAAGGGGGGCAACAGCGATGCTTTCGGTGCCAGAAATAACCACATGAATATCAGCGTAAATCTTATGAGCCTCATAGTCCTTCTCGCCAGGAAGAGCTGACTCAAACTCCATGACGTTCACAAAAACGTTATCTCCGTCAATTTCTGTCTTGCCCAAAGGCAGCTCGTCCAGATTATGAGTTGCTAGAAACTCCGCAGCACAAGCCATATATTTCTGACCAAAGTCATTCTCAGATAAATTCTTAATTGACGAGAAAATCATGTGAACCTCCTACGTTCAGCTAAAGTACGCCGAAAAGATTATAGCTATCTCGTTTGCCATAAAGTTCTATGGGTAGAATTAAGTAGTTACTGCATACAACTGCTACATAAGGAGAGACATGGCAGACGTAGATATTGATCGTGAGGCGCTTCGCAAAGAGATTGACGCTGCCCTTCACGGCAAAAAGAAAGAGCCACAGCCACCAGCGGGCTTTGAACTTAATCAGCACTCAAGCGTGAAGCACGTTATTGGCGTTGTTTCTGGTAAGGGTGGCGTTGGCAAGTCTTTTGTCACAGGCATTCTTGCAACTAACCTTGCTCGCGCAGGTAAGCGCGTTGGTATTCTTGACGGTGATATTACCGGTCCTTCAATTCCTCGTATGTTTGGCATCTCTGACGAGCGCTCTTACGGCGTTGAAGAGCAGCTTATTCCTATCGAGGATGCAAACGGTATCAAGATTATGAGCGCCAACCTGGTGCTTCAGAACGAGACCGATCCAGTTCTCTGGAGAGGCCCCGTTGTTGCTGGCGCTATCCAGCAGTTCTACAGCCAGTGTAACTGGGGTGACCTGGATTACCTGCTGATTGATATGCCTCCAGGAACAGGCGACGTTGCACTGACGGTATTCCAGTCCCTTCCTGTTGAGGGCGTTGTAATTGTTTCTTCTCCACAAGATCTTGTTCAGATGGTTGTGGGCAAGGCAGTGCGCATGGCAGAAATGATGCATGTACCTGTACTTGGTTTGATTGAGAACATGGCATACATCACCTGTCCTCACTGCGATGAGCGCATTGAGCCGTACGGTCCCTCAAAGCTTGCCGAAACCGCAGCAGCATTTAACCTCAAGCCTTTGGGACAGCTTCCTATGGATGCAATCTTTGCTCAGATTGCCGATAAGGGAACCTTTAGCACCGAGCTTCCTGAAGGTCTTGTTCCTGACGCTACACAAAGCGTTCTTGATCTGTAAGCCCTAGAAGCTAGTACTTACACAGCACAAAAGGTAGTTCTTACTATGGCTCAATCAACACGCGTTAAAGAACGACAAGCAGCACAAGCTCTGCGCGTCAAGCAAGCTCAGGCGTTCATGGTGCCAGACAACATTGATGTAGCAATTCTAGGTGGCGGCGCAGCAGGACTCTGCGCTGCCATCACTGCTGCTGAGGCTCTTGGTGTCAATAAGCGCGTTGTTGTCTTTGAGAAAGCACTGGAGAGTGGCAGAACAATCCTGGCAACAGGCGGCGGTCGTTGTAACTTTACCAATGCTGATTTGAGCTTTGAGAATTTCTCTCATCCAGAGTTTGTTCAGGCTGTCTGCAAAGACAAGGACACGTTTCTTGCGGACATCCTGGCTTTCTTTAGGTTCAGCGGTCTTGCGTGGGCAACTGAAGACGAGGGTAGAATGTACCCGCTTACCAGGCAAGCAAGCTCCATCCAGTCACTGTTGCTCAGACGTGCCCAAAAAGCTGGTGTCCAATTTGCCCTGGGACGAGAAGTAATATCGGTAAATCCGCAGCACAATGGCTTCACCGTTACCTTTCAAGAATGCTTTGCTGGCGAGAAAACCCACAAGGTCCACGCATCATCGGTAGTTCTAGCCACTGGCGGGCTCACAACCACAAAACTTGCAGAGAGCCTTAACTTGCAGACCACTTCACTGCGACCTGGACTCTGTGCACTTACCTGCACCCCTGAGCCACCTGCAAGCCTGGATGGCAAACGTGTCCGTGCGCAGGCAGCTCTTTTGAGAGACGGAGCTGTGCTCAAACAGGAATCTGGTGAGCTTCTTTTTAGGTCATTTGGACTCTCGGGCATCATGATTTTCAACTTGTCTCGCACAGCCCTGCCTGGTGACGTGCTTGAGATTGACCTTCTCCCCCAACTTACGGAAGAGGAAGTTGCAGCAGCTGTAGAAGCTCACACCACCGACGGTCTTCTCGACCCACAAATTGCCGCCTACCTGAGCGTCAGCAATTCAGTTGAGGCCACGGTTGCCAAGGCTCACAAAATAGCATTTACCGTAACAGGTACATCCGCCAAAGTTGTCCCACAGGTTTGTGTTGGCGGTATTTCCGTTGAACAGGTGAGTACAGACACACTTGAGGCGCGCAGCATTCCAGGTCTGTTTATCGCTGGAGAAGCTCTTGACATTGATGCTCAATGTGGAGGATTTAACCTCTCGTGGGCGTGGAAGAGCGGTATGGTTGCCGGTCTGGCTGCCGCAAAAAGCGCTGGTCAGAATTGCGAATCTCTGAAAGAGGACAACTAACATGCTGGAAGTATCAAACATTAAAGTTCATGTTGCTCCTCTTCGTAAGCATCCTGCTAAAGAATCAAAGGCGGGGTTTGACGCGCTGCTTCGCGCTCTCCGAGTCTCTGCGGATGAGGTTACCTCATATGAGCTGCATAAACGCTCAATTGATGCACGTAAAAGAAACGATATTGTTCTTATCCTCACCTACCACGTAAACCTTAAAGGTGGGCCTGCAGCGGAACAAAAACTCCTTAACAAGATTCAAGGCAAACCTGCGGCAAAGCATATCAAGCTTGCTGAGACAAATGCTTTTACGCTTCCCAAAGCGAAGAAACCTGCCCCCTCAGAGAATCGTCCTGTTGTTGTAGGAGCAGGATGTGCCGGTTTGTTCTGTGCGCTTACACTTGCCAAAGCTGGTCTTAATCCCCTGCTTATTGAGCGTGGAGATGATGCAGCACGAAGAACTGCAGCGGTCGAGCATCATAACCAAACGGGTCAGCTAGATATTGAGAGCAACATCCAATTTGGCCTTGGCGGTGCTGGTACATTCTCTGACGGCAAGCTCAACACGGGTACCAAAAGTGCTTCTCACCGCTTTATTCTTGAGACTTTTGTAAAAGCAGGTGCGCATAAAAACATTTTATGGGATGCAAAACCCCATGTAGGAAGTGATGTTCTTCCCGCTGTTGTGACCAACATTGTCACAATGATTGAAGAGGCGGGTGGAACCGTTACATTTAGGACAAAACTCGCCTCCCTAGAGCGAGCCTCAGATGGCTCTCTTTCTGCAATTCAGGTTGAGAAGACCAATCCAGACGGCTCAACTCAAACTGAAACCATAAAGACTCGCACAATGATTCTTGCGACTGGTCACTCAAGTAGAGACACGTATGTAATGCTCAAAGACAAAGGTATTTCTATGGAGAGAAAAACCTTTGCTATGGGTGTGCGAATTGAGCATCTTCAGTCTCAAATCAATAAATCGTTGTACGGTCCCGAGGCAACCAATCCCGTACTTGGAGCGGCCCCTTACAAACTTTCTGTTCATCTTCCCTCTGGTAGGAGTGCTTTCTCATTCTGCATGTGTCCTGGTGGCTATGTTGTATCTGCAGCGAGCGAGAAGGACGGCGTAGTTACAAACGGCATGAGCTTGTCTGACCGCGCAGGCAAAAATGCCAATTCCGGCCTGTTAGCTAACGTCTATCCAGAGGATCTTCCAGGAGATGACGTACTCGCTGGAATTGAACTACAACGCGCCTGCGAGCAAGCGGCCTTTAAGGCGGGCGGTGGAGCTTATGTTGCCCCTGCTCAGCTTGTAGGCGACTTCCTAAACAAGAAAGCTTCTACTGGGCCTTGCTCGGTAAAACCCACCTACCCACGTGGCGTTACCTGGACCTCGCTTGAAGACTGTCTTCCACCCTACGTCTTACAAACCTTACGAGAAGCCCTTCCGGTCATGGACAAAAAGCTTCATGGCTTTGCTCATCCCGATGCTGTACTTACAGGTGTTGAAACAAGATCAAGCTCTCCCGTAAGAATTACCCGCAATGAAACAGGACAAAGCATTAACACGCCAGGAATATGGCCTGTAGGTGAAGGTGCTGGCTATGCGGGCGGCATTATGAGTGCTGCTGCAGATGGCATTAGAATGGCTGAGCTTGTAGTAGAAAACTACAACAACGCTTAGTGCTTGCCTCTATAACGTCTGCGAGTTGCGTGAGCACTGCCCTTTCTAGCTCCTGTTTTAAGCCTCTTGATAACATCATCTGATGTAATACCTTCAAGCTGGCTTCTAATGGCTACAATCTGATCTCTGAGCTCTGCTGCATGTTCATAATCCATTGACGCAGAAGCTTCTGCCATCTCTGCTTCCATACCAGAAAGCATAGCCTCAACCTCTGCGCGCGGAAGATTTTGAAGCTCTTCAGCAAGCAATTCTGCAGGCATCTCAAGAATTGATTCTTGCTGTTCTTCAAGCGAATCTTCGTCATCAGAGGCAGTATAGAACTCTCCGTTTTTGCGCTTACGCTTATCAACGTTTTCTGAAGCTTCAGCAATAAAGCCTGCAATATCCGTAATGGATTTCTTAACGGTCTTAGGTACAATACCGTGCTCTTTGTTAAACGCTTCCTGAATTTCTCGGCGCCTTTTTGTCTCATCTATAGCAATGCGCATAGAATCAGTGATTTTATCGGCATACATAATAACCTGGCCAGAAGCGTTTCTTGCTGCTCTACCCATAGTCTGAATAAGAGACCTTCTGTTTCTTAAGAAGCCCTCTTTATCTGCATCAAGAATTGCTACGAGAGAAACCTCTGGAATATCAAGTCCTTCTCGCAAAAGGTTAATTCCAACCAGTACGTCAATCTTTTCCTGGCGCAAATCTCTAATGATTTCTACGCGGTCAAGCGTAGCGGTATCCGAGTGCATATAGTTGACTTTGATACCCTCATCTAGCAGGTGATCTGTAAGATCTTCTGCCATTCTTTTAGTAAGCGTGGTAACAAGAACGCGCTCTTTTTTTGCTACTCTCTCTTTGACCTCTGAAATAAGATCATCAATCTGACCCCTTACTGGTCTGACATCAATCTTTGGATCTAGGAGGCCAGTTGGACGAATAATCTGCTCAACCTGTTGTTGGGCAACCGTCTCTTCGTAGTCTCCAGGAGTTGCAGAGACGTAAATAAACTGTGGAATACGTCCCTCAAATTCGTCAAATCTGAGCGGCCTGTTATCAAGTGCAGAAGGAAGTCTAAATCCGTGATCTACCAGCGTAATCTTACGAGACCTATCACCCTCATACATACCTCTAATTTGAGGAACCGTAACGTGTGACTCATCAATGATGCAAATCATGTCTTTAGGGAAATAATCAATGAGCGTATAGGGAGGCTCACCGGGAGCACGCCCATCTAAATGGCGCGAGTAGTTCTCAATACCATTGCAATAACCCATAGTCTCAAGCATCTCTAGATCATAGTTTGTCCTCTGAGCAAGACGCTGAGCTTCTAGCAATTTATCGTTTTCTTTAAGCTCTTTAACACGAGCTTCCATCTCTTCCGAGATGGTTGTAAGAGCATGGGTAATCTTTGGACGCTCAGTAACGTAGTGAGATGCTGGCCAAATTGGAATTGCATCAAACTCTCTCAGCACTTCTCCCGTTACATTGCTAACCTCTGAAATGCTTTCTACTTCATCACCAAAGAACTCAATACGCAGCGGATTTTCTGCATACGGCGGGAACACATCAACAACGTCTCCACGAACCCTAAACATACCGCGCTGTAGATCGTAATCATTTCTATCGTACTGGACATCAATAAGATCTTTAATAAAATCATCGCGCTCAAGAGGAACAGATTTATCTACATTAGGTGCAAGACCTGCATAATCTTGAGGGCTACCAATACCGTAAATACACGATACAGATGCAACTACGATGACATCTCGTCTAGATAGAAGCGATGAAGTTGCCTGGTGACGGAGCTTCTCTACCTCTTCGTTGATGGAAGCATCTTTTTCTATGTACGTATCAGACTGCGGAACATATGCCTCTGGCTGGTAGTAGTCATAGTACGAGACAAAGTACACAACAGCGTTGTTAGGAAAGAGCTCCTTCATCTCTGAAGCAACCTGTGCAGCTAGTGTTTTATTGGGCTCCATAATAAGCGTGGGGCGGTTGAGCTTCTCGATAGTTTTAGCCATAGAGAAGGTCTTACCCGAACCCGTGACACCTAAGAGCGTCTGGTACCTAAGCCCGTCTTCAATTCCTTGGGCAAGCTTTTCTATTGCCTGTGGCTGATCACCTGCGGGCTCAAAAGGAGATACTACCTGAAGCTTCTCTTCTCCTACTTCACGACCAAATCGGTGCAGTTCAGCACCTATATATTCTTTATGTTGATCTTCAGCATGAGATGTATCCATGAGATTCTCCTTTTCTTGTGAAAGTAGTATACCCCACTTCTCAAAACTGAAACACTTGTTCTATACTATTTATAAATTGCAGTATAGTTTCAAAGTGTGACGGGTAATAAATACATTACCTATATGCGTTAAACTAGCATTTAAATAAATAAGTTACATCAGATAAAGGAGATACCTTGGGCGTCTCAGATCTTTTCTCGCTAAATAAAGCTTCAAAGCAACCTCAGGGTTCTACCCTAGAGAAGATTTTACTGCGCTCAAATAATGTCATTGCCGCTCTTAAAGACCTTGTTGCAAACAATCAGATTGCAGAGGCTGGTCTTCAAGAGATGCTGATGCGCTCTAAAAATCTCGAGAATACCAATCTGCCCAAGGGTGATGTTCATAAGCTGGACAGAACGGGTCGCTGGTGGTTCAACGCTAACACACTGGAGTGCGCACCAGAAGAGTACGATGCTTTTATTGCAACAGAAGCAATCCTCAACATTTCACAAGATGTTGAGGCTCTAAAGAATACGCATGCTTCTGAGACAGATCTTCAGCTTGTTCGCACCACCCTCTCGCAAGTAGCAAGCCTCATGCCCAAGTCAGCTTCTCTTTCTGAGCAAGTTGCTCCTTTTAGCGGTAACGCTGATGGCAGCTCAGACTGGATGAAGCGTCTCTGGTTTGCCAACTATGTTGAGAACACGCCATTCCCTTTTAGGATGGTGTATAACTTCTCTTACAATCCACAACTTGATATTTTGGTATTTGAGTTCTTTGTAGCTCGTCCTCGCTGCTTTAGTTTCTTATCTGCAGAAAAGGCAGAGCAAATTGCAGCGGCACGCGCTTACGCGCTGCGTACGTCTCTTTGCGTGGCTCGTATGGCACTTCAAAGCTGCAAAATCTCTCGCGTCTGCATCAACGGCAGCTTGCGCGGAGAAGAGCGCATTGTCCTATCTATGGACTTAAACGAAGCAGCTCTTGCTCGCCTCTTACCCACTGCAGAAAATACTCAAATTGACGGCAATAGCTTCCCACAAGACCCAGCACTCAGAGTTTCTTTTGACTCTGAAGGTTGGTTTAGTGAAGTTGAGTCATTTATGAAGCAAACGGACGAGTGGGTTTCTCCTCGTAGTTTCTTTGAGATGCCAGATTTGTCCGATCGTCCTTGTTCACCAGCAGTTACCGCAGTTTGTGGAGCTCAAAAGGTAAGCGATCTTGGATACTCTGAGGCATCCCGCCGCATTAGGCTTTGGAATACCACTCTTAACAACATCCCAAAAGATGCTTCTACCGCGGATGCAGTTGGAAAATTTGAAGAAGCAAAAGCTTCAACTTCTGATATTTTCGCCATTGAAGGCTTTGACAGAGTTATCCATGGCCTGGTCGAAGGTACTATTGATTTCTCGGACAGAAGGTCTATGGCCGAGAAATTCCTCTTTGGTTCGCCTTTGCAGAAAACGCTTCGATCCATAAATAACATCATGGACGGAGAGCCAGACCCAGACGCTCTAGAAAAGACACTTGCTGAGCTTGAGTCTCAGGTTTCACCAACCCTTGATATGGGCCTGTATCTGGACGATTCAGATTCTATCTACAGGTATTTTGATTCCCTCTCAGAGCGCGTAGCCTATAACCTTGCATTCCCCAATGAGCCAAGAAAACTAGTGCTTATTCCAGACACGTACTTTATGTCTTTAGCAAGAATGGCTCGCGCCTACAACCTGCTTGAGCAGCCAGAAAAAGCAGAACGCTATGCACAAGAAGCCCACAGGATTTCTCCTTTGGGCGTTGATGCAACGCTACTATTAGTAAGAACATTAGAAGACCAGTCAAAAGTTTTTGAGGCTGCAAAGCTGCTCAAAGACCTTATCGAGCACCTTTTCTCCGCTTCAGATGTTGCGCTAGTGTACTATCGCCTAGCCTATATGGAGTGGAAGCTGGGACGCTCTGATCTTTGTGCAGCTTGCTATCAAATGGCAATGATTATCGGCGGCAGTGTTGCTCAACCTGCAAAAGAAGAGCTTGAAGACCTTCTCAAGGCAGACTCTTCTGTTAAGAAACTAGATACCCCTCAAGAGGTCTTCTCGTTCCTTAAACAAAATGGTGTTCCTGTCTTTGACCAGAAAGCTGTGTTTAACAAGGCAGTTGCTATTGGCAGCGCATGTGTTAACGATGGCATTTATTGTGTTGGCCAAAACATGCTCAAGAACTGCCTTGAAATTACCTTTGACGATGCAGCTGCCAAGGTAGAGAGTTCACTGAGGACGCCCTTCTAGAGGCCGTGCGCGTAAGCTATAACTTACTGCTCTGAATGCTGGTTGAACCGAGCGTTTAGCCAAAGCTCTACCTGTGCTTTAAGATCATCGAGGCCTTCAGAGTTTACAAACACTGTATCTGCCTGATTACGCAAATACGTATCGGAAGGCTGATGCGCTATACGCTGCTCAAACTCTTGGCGAGAAGATCCTCGCTGTTCAGCGCGTTCTGCTCTCAGTTCCAAAGGCGCTACAACAACGACAACTTCATCAACCAGCTCAAGCAAGTCTTCAACGCGGTCAAGCAGCGGAACCTCTACAAAGCAGAACTGAGCATCTGCAGCAGGAGCCTCTTTTGTAAGGAATTGACGCATATATTCCCTGATAAAAGGCATCTCAAGCTCTTCTAAGAGCTCAGCAGATTCTCTAGTGGCAAAAGCTCTGCGACCAAGCTCTCGCCTATTAATCTCATGAGTAACAGGGTCTAGCAAATCGTTACCAAAAGCCTCTGCCACACGATACGTACACTCGCATCCAGGTCTCAGAAGTCTACGAGAAACCTCATCAAGGTCAAAGCGCAGACCACCTGCTGCTTCAAACATTTTAGAAACAGTTGATTTACCAGACGCCATTCCGCCGGCGAGAATTACCTTGTACATGTAGTTCACTCCTATAACTGCAGTGCTGTATAAGAGCCTAGCAGTTTTACTTCTTCAGGAGTATGGGTTACCCAAATTACAACTTTTGATTCAATGAACGGTTTGACGGAGGCAATAACCTGCTGCTTAAGTGCTTCGTCTAATCCCTTGAGCGGCTCATCAAAGAGCAAAATGTCTGCATCTGCAAAGAGTGTACGTAAAAGAGCAACGCGTCTCTTTTGACCACCGGAAAGCTCAGAAACAGGCTTGTTTTCTGTTCCTTCAAGTCCTACCCCACAAAGCGCCTCTTTAATACGCTCTCGAGCGCTTTGTTTTTGCTCCTTTGAGTGCAACTGTATAGCAAGCATGATATTTGCCATAACGCTCAAGTTTTCTAGCAGTCTATCTTCCTGAAACATCATGACCGTTTTAGCGTCAGGCGATTTAAGCACTGTGCCTGAATCAGCCACTTCAAGACCACAAAGAATACGAAGAAGTGTTGTTTTACCTGCTCCAGAGGGCTCAGAGAGTACGTACACCCCCCTCTCGAACTTGTAGGAAAAATCATCAAGCACAACCGTACTACCAAACGATTTAGTGATGTTTTTTACCTCAAGCAACTGCTTGGTTGCATAGGCACAATTAGTTGTGTTCATACTCATGAGCAGCTCTTTTCTAGCCTTGCAGCAGCCCATGAAAC
>JABZHU010000016.1:0-15277 GCA_015258705.1 Atopobium sp.
CAGGTGCTGTGGTAGTTGAGGACGTTCCAGCAAACGCTGTGGTAGCGGGATGTCCTGCACGTGTGATAAAAATGAAGGACCAGAAAACAGAGGGCAAGACAGCTTTGGTTGATGCTCTCCGCACGTTGTAATCGAGGTTACATGCCAGACGGCTCCAAAAAAGCACAGGGTTTTACCACCAACATTTCCTGCGTATACACAGAAAATTGGGCAGAGAAAAAAGAAGATTCTTGGTTTACCTACGAGCTTCTCGCCGAAGATCCTAAGACGCATGCACGCGCCGGCATCTTCCATACGCCTCATGGTGATATTCCAACGCCTATTTTTATGCCGGTTGGTACTAAGGCAACCGTTAAAGGTTTGATGACCGATACCGTTCGTGACCTTGGCGCCAAAATTATTCTGGCAAATACGTACCATCTGTCTCAGCGCCCAGGAGATGAGCTGGTTGCACAGATGGGTGGCTTGCATGACTTTATGCAGTGGCATGGACCAATTCTGACGGATTCCGGCGGATTCCAGGTCTTTAGTCACGAGGAGTTCATGAAGCTCTCTGACGAGGGCGTTAAATTCCGTGCAGTAGATTACGACGGTGCATGGTCGTACTGGACGCCAGAAACAAACATGCAGATTGCTCAGAACCTCGGCGCAGATATTGTTATGCAGCTTGATCAGTGCGTAGGCTATCCTGCCGAGCGCAAAAAAGTTGAGCGTGGTGTTGAGCTTTCAAGTGCATGGGCCGAGAGGTGCTTTAAGGCTCATACCCGTCCTGATCAGGCGCTCTTTGGCATTGTTCAGGGTGGCATGCATCTTGATTTGCGCAAGCGCTCCATTGAGCACCTTGAGTCGATTGGCGATTTCCCTGGTTATGGCATTGGCGGCTATTCCGTTGGAGAGCCTCACGAGGTTATGTTTGAGACGCTGGCGCCACTTTGCGCCGATTACATGCCTCGTAACAAGCCTCGCTACCTGATGGGCGTTGGCAATCCGTCTACGCTTATCCGCGGCGTTGCCTGCGGCATTGATATGTTTGACTGCGTGCTTCCAACGCGCACTGCTCGTATGGGCACCGCGTTTTCTCACGAGGGCCGCATGAACCTTAAGAACGCAAAGTACTTTGCAGATGCAGGCCCTCTTGATGCCAAGTGCACCTGTCCTGTCTGTACGGGCGGATATTCTCGCGCGTACATCAATCACCTGGTTAAACAGCACGAGATGCTGGGCGGACAGCTGCTTTCTATGCACAATATTTATTTCTTGCTTGAGTTGATGCGTCAGGCACGAGAAGCAATTCTCGCAGGTACCTACAGCGATTTTGTTGAGGAGTGGGAAAACTCTGACGGCGTGGTTGATTTCTAAGTTCGCCTGGCGAGAAATCCGTCTTCTCGATAGCGCTGTGCAAGAAATCTTGATAGCCCTGCATAAGCAACTTTGATAGCCCTGCGCAAGCAACTTTGATTTAAATTTTTTTATGACTAGCTCACTAATTTGTGGGCTAGTCATTTTTTGTCCGGTGACACGGGTAGAATGGAAGAGATAAACATTCGCGGGTGCCCAAGGTGCCCCTGGCTGGCTCTGCCGCCACAGAAAAGAGGATATGATGCCCGGCATCGAGAAAAGCACTCGTTGGAGTGTTCTTACACAAGACGTATATCTAGAGTCGCTGTTTAAAAAAGAATTGCACGTTACGCCACTTGTTGCTCGTGTATTAGTAGCACGTGGATTTACTGATGTAGCCACAGCTCAAGAGTTTCTCTCGCCATCCTTGCAAAGGGATTGGCTTGATCCACAGTGTATTCCTGGAATGGCTGAGGTTGCCGCCCACGTTCATAAGGCAATTGTTGAGCATAAAAAGATTGCCGTTTTTGGTGATTTTGATGTTGATGGAATGAGTTCAACGTGTTTGCTTACCCTGGCTTTACGTCGATTGGGAGCAGATGTTTTGCCGTATATTCCGCATCGTTTTGGTGAGGGATACGGACTTTCTAAAGAGGCTCTTGCAAGAGTTTTGCAAGATAGAAAGCCAGATTTAATTATTACGGTAGACAATGGCATTGCTGCTGCTCAAGAGGTTGCTTGGCTTTTGCAGCAGGGGATTGATGTTGTTGTTACCGATCATCATGAGCCCTCAGATCTGGTGCCCCAGGGTGTTCCAGTCACTGATCCAAAGCTTGTTGAAGATTGTCCTTCTAGAGAACTTGCTGGTGCAGGCGTTGCCCTTAAGCTGGTACAGGTTTTAGGACAGCTTCAAGATCAGCCTCAGCTTTGGCTTGATTACATTGATGTTGCTATGTTGGGCACGCTGTCTGACATGATGATGCTCAACAAAGAGAATCGTGCGTTGGTTTCTGAAGGCGTTAAGCGTTTGCAGAAAGGTCTTCGTCCAGGTCTTGTAGCTCTTGCAGCTGTCGCTGGTCAAGATATTGCTCAGATTTCTGCAGATAATCTGCCCTTCTCTATTATCCCTCGTCTTAATGCAGCGGGACGCATGGGCACTACTGATATTGCCCTTGATCTTCTCCTTACAGAAGACGCTGAAGAGGCAACCATTCTTGCTGGCAAACTAGAAGAGATTAATGCCGAGCGTCGTGCTATTGAGGCCAAGCTTACCGATGAAGCACTTGAGCAGGCAAAAGAAATTTACGACGGTGGCCACGCAATTGTGCTTGCCAAAGAGGGTTGGCATGAGGGCGTAAAGGGCATTGTTGCTTCAAGAATTGTTAATCGCTATCACGTGCCTTGCATTCTGTTTACTATCCAAGACGGCGTAGCTCGCGGTTCTGGCCGCTCTGTTGGCTCCGTTGATTTATTCCACGCCGTTGAACAGTGTGCAGACCTTACGGTCCGTTTTGGTGGCCACCAAGGAGCCGTTGGCGTAACGGTAGAAACAGCAAAGATTGATGCTTTTAGAAAGCGTTTATCTGAGGTCATGGCAGAGCTTCCAGAAGAAGAGTTTGAGGCTTCAGGAGAAGTTACAGCACTAGTAAACCTTGATGAAATTACCATTAACTCCATTGACGCCCTTGAGGCACTGCAACCTTTTGGTCAGGGTAATAAAAAGCCGCTCTTTGGCGTTAAGGGTGTAGTGATGAAGAATCGTTCGCGCGTTGGTGCAGGCGGAGCTCATCTTTGTTTTATGGCTTCAAATGGCATTTCTTCAATTTCATCCATCATGTTTAGAACGCCTCATGTTGAGGCAGCAGCTGAGTATGACGGTGCTGTTGATTTGATTTTTGAAGCAGTTAACGAGACCTGGCAGGGCAGAACTAAGCCAAAACTCATGGTCAGAGATATTCTCTACAGAGACTTTACCGATGAAGATGACGGCCCCATTGAAGCAGATCTTCTCGGCAGTGCTGCCGACTTGCCTCTTGTGGTTACCAAGGAGACTACAGAGGCTGATGAGGCCTCCCAAGAACAGGCGCAACAAAAGCGCCGTGACTTGGAGAGTCTTTCTTCTGAGGAGCTTACCCAGACCCTGGTCACGTCCATGATTGGTTCAAGAGAGCTCTTGCCTCTACAAAAGAAAACACTAGAGGTTCTCTCTCAAGGAACGTCCTGTCTCTCTGTCATGGCAACAGGTAGAGGTAAATCGCTTATCTTCCAGGTTCATGCTGCTCGTGTTGCGCTGCTGCAACATAAAATGAGCGTGTTTGTCTATCCGCTGCGCGCCCTCATCAACGACCAGGTTCAAAGCATAAAAAACACCTTTGAGCCTCTAGGAATTTCTGTCGAGGTACTCAACGGAGAAACAGATCTTTCCAGCCGAGAAGACCTGTTTGCTCGCATGGCAGACAATGAGCTTGATATTGTGCTGACTACTCCAGAGTTCTTCTCGCTCCACGCTGATCAATTTGTCAAAGCGCAAAACATCTCATTTGTAGTGTTTGACGAGGCACATCATGTGGGCATGAATGCTTCTGAGGGCAGACTTGCTTATGCACAAATGCCACAGGTACTAAAGATGCTTGGGAGTCCGCAGGTACTTGCTACAACAGCTACGGCTACCACGAAGTCGGCTCAGAACATCTGTGAGCTTCTCTCCATTGAAGCAGAGCATGTATACAAAGATAAAACGGCTCGTACTAACCTTGAACTCAAAGACCTTCGCGGTGCTAAGGATAGGGAATGTGCGCTGCTTTCTCTTGTGTCAGACGGCACAAAAACGGTTGTCTACGTCAATTCAAGGGAGCAAGCGCAGGCTTTGACGCGTATGCTACGCCATCGTATTCCAGAACTTGGTCACAAGATTGCGTTCTATCATGCGGGCCTAACACCTCAGATACGCAAGAACGTTGAACGTGCTTTTAGGCGTGGAGACGTTTGTTGCATCATTGCTACCAGTGCATTTGGCGAAGGCGTCAATATCTCTGATATTCGCCAGGTTGTTCTGTATCACCTGCCGTTTGGTCGCGTTGCCTTCAATCAGATGAGCGGACGCGCAGGTAGAGACGGTAAGCCTTCTGTAATTCAGATGCTGTTTGATGCGCATGACATGCGCGTTAACGAGCGCATCCTTTCTTCTCATGCACCACAGCGAGAAGCCCTGGTAGCTGTCTACCGCGCGCTTACGGCACTGCAGCCAAAGCTTGGTGCTCAGACAGCTGATTCAGCACTCACTGATGAAGATATTGCGCAGATGGCGCTAGAAATTGACCCGCGATCTAAGGCTGACGAGCAAACCGTTCGTGTTGCACTTGACGTTTTTGCTGAGCTAGGGTTTATTAGCATTGAAGGATTTGATCAAACGCGAACAATCTCCGTCAATAGTCAAGCTTCGCACATGGACTTGCTGGAGTCTGCACGCTACGCTGAGGGGCTTAAAGCGCACACTGAGTTTGAATCATTTGCTCAGTGGGTACTTTCTGCTTCACCAGACGAGCTGGCAGATGCTATAACAAAACCCATCGTTCCAGAAATTGGTTCAACGTTTGATGGGGGAAGGGAGTCCTCTGATGAGTGACGAGAGGACCACAAAAGAGGCCAAGGCGCCAGGCGCAGATAATTACCGCCTGCTTGAGGGAGCCGTGCGCACATATTTACCTGAGGAAGCTCAGGCAAAGATTGCTGCTGCATATGCCTTTGCTGCTGACTATCACAAAGATCAGCGTCGTCGTTCTGGCGAGCCTTATATCAACCACCCAGTTGAAGTGGCCCTTATTCTTGCGCACGATCTTCATATGGATGAAGACACCATCTGCGCTGCCCTTATGCACGATACTGTAGAAGATACGTCTGCCTCATTAGATGAAATTTCTTCTCGCTTTGGTGAGTCAGTGGCTGAGCTTGTTGACGGCGTCACAAAACTTACGTCCATCGAAGTCAGTTCAATGGACGAGAAACAAGCGCTTAACCTGCGCAAAATGTTCCTTGCCATGTCAAAGGACATCCGCGTTGTTATCATTAAGCTTGCCGACCGCCTTCATAACATGCGTACGCTGGCAGCACTTCCACCGGATCGTCGTCTGTTTAAGGCGCGAGAAACCATGGACGTGTATGCACCACTTGCTGACCGTCTGGGTATCTCTTCGGTTAAGTGGGAGCTTGAGGATTTGTCTTTCTTCTGGCTTGAACCAGAGGAGTACCAGCGTGTTGCTCGCATGGTCTCTGACTCTCGTGCACAAAGAGAGAATGACCTCAACAACGCTAAAAAGACTCTGACAGATGAGCTTAATGCTGCTGGTCTTACCGATTTCCAGATTACGGGTCGTCCTAAGCACCTGTGGTCCATTTATCAAAAGATGGTCCGCAAGGGCAGGGAGTTCTCCAACATCTACGATCTTATCGCCTTGCGCGTCATTACTAAAAACGTAGGCGATTGCTATTCAGCACTTGGTGCTATTCATGCACTGTGGCATCCAATGCCTGGTCGTTTTAAGGACTATATTGCAACTCCAAAGGCAAATCTCTATCAGTCCTTACATACAACAGTTATTGGCCCTGATGGTCGCCCTATTGAGATTCAGATTAGAACCGCCGAGATGCACGAGGCATCTGAGTACGGTATTGCTGCTCACTGGCTGTATAAGGAGCAAGGCAATTCAAAGGGCAAGATGTCCTCTGAAGACAAGCTTATTGATTCAACTATCAACTGGATTCGCCGCAGTCTTGACTGGGCCGTTGAAGACGATATTGACGATCCCCACGAGTTCTTGGATAACTTGCGCGTTGACCTCTTTGAGCATGAGATTTTTGTTTTCACGCCAAAAGGCGAGGTCATGAGCTTGCGCGTCAATTCAACACCTCTGGACTTTGCTTACGCTGTCCACACTGAGGTTGGTAATCACTGTGTTGGCGCACGTGTTAACGGTTCCGTTGTTCCGCTTACACATACGCTTCAGATGGGTGACCGCATTGAGATTTTGACTAACAAGAACGCTCGCCCTTCTCGCGACTGGATGACGCTGGTAAAAACGCCGTCCGCACGTGCAAAGATTCGTAAGTATTTCTCGCAAGAGAACAAGTCTGACGATGCCGAACGCGGCCGTTCTGAGCTTGCAAAAGAGCTGCGCAAGCGTGGCTATGGCATCAGCGCTACGCGCACGGTAAAGGCGCTTGATCAGCTCACCGAGCAGTTTGATTATCGCAGTGTAGATGATCTGTTTGCGGGTATCGGTGCAGGTAATCAGTCTGCTAAGCAGGTTGTTAATCGCGTGAGTGAAATCTTAGAGGAGAAAAATCCCGAGGTTGTTACTGAGCAAGAGCGTAATGCGGCACGCCTTCAGGAGAAGAACAAGGCAATTGCAAACGATCAGCCTTTGGTTCGCTCCTACGTTATTTCTCGTACCGCCAAGGGAAGTCGTCCCAAGAAGTCTAACTGCGGCGTTGTGGTAAATAGCGATCCAGATCTGCTTGTTCATCTGGCGCATTGCTGCAATCCTGTTGCAGGTGACGATATCGTGGGCTTCATTACTCGCGGTCGCGGAGTTTCTGTTCACCGAGCTAATTGCCCTAACGTTAAAGACCTACTCAACGATCCAAAGCGTATCATTCCTGTTTCTTGGGATGCCAGCGGCGCTACTGAGTTTAGGGTAGAGATTGTCGTTGAGGCAACAGACCGTATGGGCCTTCTTAAGGACGTCACGGTTGCGCTGTCTGACGCTGGTGCAAACATTCTTTCTGCTGCTACACAAGTGGGCGAGCAGGGCGTAGTACGTATGCGTTTCTTGGTTTCTATCTCTGATACCAGCTTGCTTGATACTTTATTTGCATTTGTAACTCGCGTGCCTTCTGTCTACGACGCTCGTCGTATTATGCCAGGTGAAGGCGCTAATCAGATGAGAAGGAGACTTTATGGCTAATCAAAATGAGGGCTGCTCTTGCGGCCATAATCACGAGGAAGAGCACGGACACGGTGGCTGCTGCGGTCATCATGGCGAGCATGGCCACGGTGAGCACGGTCATGGCGGTTGCTGCGGCCATCATGGCCACGGTGGTTGCCATCACGCAAAAGACCAGATTGGCGTCTTTAAAGTAGGTCCTCTTGAGACCAACTGCTACATTTACGTTTCTGGTAATGAGTGCATGATTATTGATGCGGGTGCATCGGGTGCAGAGATTGCTGCACAGCTCTTGAACCTTGAGCTTAAGTATATTGTTGCTACTCACGGCCATGCTGATCACGTTGGCGGCGTTAAGGCTTTGAAGCTTGCTGTGCCTGGCGCTCAGTACCTCATCAACGAAGCAGATAATGAGCTTGCGCAGAGGGCTCATAACTCAAACGAGATTTATGATGATGCTCCAGAGCCAGATGGTTTTCTCCACGAGGGAGATGTTCTCTCTGTTGGAACTGCACAGTTCAAGATTATGGAAACTCCAGGCCACACTCCTGGCGGTATTGTTTTGGTGGGAGAGGGAACTGCTACTGGCGCCGTTTTTGTAGGTGATACGCTTTTCCAGGGTTCTGCAGGAAGAACAGACCTTCCAGGCGGCAACTTTGAAACACTTAAGGCTTCTTTGAACCGCATCAAGACAGAGCTTGATCCAACCTCCATTATTTTGTCAGGACATGGAAATCAAACGTCTCTTGAGGCAGAGATAGCAACTAACCCTTTCTTACAGGATTAAATCAGCTATAACTTTGATGATTTAGCAAGACAGATTTGCATAGGTGCGGTATAGTACCTATGCAAACTTTTTAGCCCGAGTGGCGGAATGGCAGACGCGGAGGTCTCAAAAACCTTTGAGGAAACTCGTGTGGGTTCAAGTCCCACCTCGGGCACCAGCTAAAAGTTTAAGCTAGATGTGAATTTCTCGTCATATCTAACTTGGTACTTGTAATGTCTTCTTGTTAGAGGTAACCTTACAAGGTACTTTTGAAGCGGGATTGAACGTGAGTCCCCACCTACACAGCGCAAAAGCAGCTGTCTGGTCAGACAATTTAACCTTCGCACGCTACCTGTGCGTATTGTCTCCCAGTTGCTTGTGCACTGGGTTTTTTATTGGCGGACAAGCAATTGTCCAAGAGGGAAGGTGTACAAGATAGCCAAGAACGATGGTCCTCGCATCAATGAGGAAATCACTGCTCGCACGTGCCGTCTGATTGACGCTGATGGTAGTCAGCTTGGTCTTTTTGGCGTCAATGATGCAATGAAGAGAGCTCGTGAGCACGGTCTTGATCTCGTAGAGATTGCTCCAAATGCCGAGCCTCCTGTATGCAAGATTCTTGATTACAGTAAGTTCAAGTATGAGCAGGCTCGCAAGGCCAAGGCAGCTCGCAAGAACCAGGTCAAGATCGAAGTCAAAGAGATGAAGTTCCGCCCAAAGATTGATGTGGGCGATTACGAGACCAAGAAGGGTCACGTACTGCGCTTCCTCAAGAAGGGAGCACGCGTCAAGATCACCATCATGTTCCGTGGACGCGAGATGGCTCACCCAGAGCAGGGCCGTATTGTACTTGATCGCCTTGCTGAAGATTTGAAGCCTTTTGCCACAATTGAGCAGAAACCGCTCATTGAAGGCCGTAACATGCACATGCTCGTTGCTCCAATCAAGGGAGCGTTTGACGAGAAGCCCGAGGGTGCTGAGGATGGCACCACACAGGAGGAGAAGTAGTATGCCTAAGATGAAGACGCACAAGGGTTCGGCTAAGCGTTTCCGCCGCACCGGTACTGGCAAGATTATGCGTGCTAAGGCTTTTAAGAGCCACATTCTTACCAAGAAGTCCCAGAAGCGTATCCGTGGCTTCCGTAAAGAAGCTGTTCTTTCCGCTGGCGATGCAGCAGTAGTTTCTCAGCGTATGGGCGCTAAGAACTAAGCGCGCCACCCACCAGATCAAATAACAAGGAGTGATTAGATATGGCAAGAGTTAAGCGCGCAGTTGCTGGTCGCAAGAAGCGTCAGACGCTCGTCGAGCGCACAAAGGGTTATTACGGAACTTCCTCTCGTACCTTCCGTGGTATGAAGGAGCAGGCACAGCATTCTGGTCAGTATGCTTACCGTGACCGTCGTAACAAGAAGCGTGATTTCCGCGCACTGTGGATTCAGCGTATCAACGCTGCAGCACGCATCAACGACCTTTCTTACAGCAAGTTCATGCACGGCCTCAAGCTCGCTGGTGTTGAGCTTGACCGCAAGGTTCTCGCAGAGATTGCTTACTCTGACGAGCAGGGCTTCGCAGATCTTGCAGAGATCGCTAAGAAGGCTCTCGCTGAGTAACCTCGGTTTGCACTGAGCAATTTCATTACAGCTAGATAGCTATACCCCGTACATCCCGGATGTGCGGGGTTTTCTTTTGGTGAGAAACCCTGGTGCGCCCATGGTGCTCCGTTGAGGTCCCGGCGAGCCTGATATTCTCGCCATGTCTGAGCCGTTTGCTGGAAAAGCACGCCAAGTCTGAGTGGTTTTGCCGGTTTTTCTCGCTATGTCTGAGTAAACTTACTCAGACATGATGCAGCTTTCAGGCTCAAAAATTCAGGGCCGAAGCTCCTATCTTTCACGTGCCTGATTTCGTCAAAGAATCTGTAAATTTTGCCTAAAAATGCAAAAGAAACTGTGGATTTGCCTGATTTTGTTAAAGAATCTGTGCCACAAATACAGATTCTTTGCACTTTTTAGGCGCGTGAGCTGGTTGTTGGCGAACGGCGAGAAACCCGTGTAGTCGCAACCGCAGCTGTAAACGGAACCGCGAGCTCACGGAAAGTTAGCTTGCGAGTAGTCGTTTCCCAGCTTATTCGCTCTTATGGTCTCTGTGAATGAGCTCTTCGATGTGCTCGTGTTCTTCTTCGTGGAGTTGCTTAATCTCTTCATCGAAGCCTGGATCTTTAGGGGTAATGAGTTCGTCTTCACCAGTCTTTGGATCAGTATGGTGAAGCAGAACAGGCTCAAAAAGATGCAGGTACTTTGCAAAGAAAGCAGACATGGTAAGCAGCATGACAAAAATTGCAATGCGAGGCACCGTGTTGACCTGCGTCATAATGAGCGAACCAACGCACAGAAGGGCAGTCCAACCGTACATCAAAAGTACCGCTTGGCGCTGGTTATAACCGTGAGCCATTAAGCGGTGATGGATGTGTCCGCGGTCGGCAGTAGCAAAACTGACGTGCGCGCGGGTACGGCGAACAATCGCGGAGAAGGTATCGATGATTGGAATACCTGCAACGACGAGAGGAACAATGATGGTTGTGAGTCCCGCCCAACGGGTGACGGACAAAAGCGAAATTGTTCCCAAGGCAAATCCCAAGGTCAGCGAACCAGAATCGCCCATGAAAATAGTTGCGGGGTACGAGTTGTGAACCAAAAATCCAAGCGTGGTGCCCGCGATTGCTGCACTTAAAAGCGCTGCATCAAAGCGGCCCGCCCAAATGGAAAGCACAAACATAGTGGTAGAGGCAATGCAGGTAATTCCTGAAGAAAGTCCATCAAGACCGTCAATCAGGTTAATGATGTTGGCGTAAGCAACCAGGTAAATGACAGTTGCTGGATAGGCGAGCCATCCAAGATCCACAAAGCCGTACGCGGAAAACGGATCAACAACGTTACCGATAATCAGACCGCCTGCAGCCGCGATGCTTGCAGCAATTACCTGACCTGCGAGTTTCTGAATAGGCTTGAGAGAAAAAATGTCGTCAAGCAATCCGGTCAAGAAAATTACCGCAAATGCAGCGCCAACAATCCAGAAGTTGACGTTGAGATAATAGCGAGAAGAAAGCGTAATCTCGGCATGTCCAAGGATTGCTTCAACGCCATAACGCACCAGCATAGCAACGGCTAACCCAAAGAAAATTGCAACGCCGCCCATGCGAGGAATAGGTTTTTTATTGACTCGACGTGCAGAGGGTTTATCGACAACTCCAAGCTTCCAAGCCAGTTGACGAACGGCAGGGGTAATCAGAGCTGAACCAAGACCAGCCGAGAGGAAAACACAAAACATGGTTACCCAGAGGTTCAAGCCGTATACCCTCCAATAAAAAACAGTATTTAACTGCTAAAATTCATACCATTTAATTGTGCTGCTCATTAAAAAACAAGTCAAGACTTTAATCTTTTTATAATCTCTTTATAGTAAGAATTGTCCTTCTCCCGCGGTCTAAACTGGGTGAACCGACAAGTTTTTTCAGGGAGCCTAATCTCGTGTTCAGTACAGGCATCCTTCGTTGTTAAGGAAGCTGGAACGCTCGAGCGCGGCGCCCACCTTATGAAGGTGGGTTCATAGATGACTGCGGGGAAGGATATTTTTGTGTCCAGACAGACCGCTAGAAGGCTACGTGCCGCGGTAAAACGCCATGCAAATTTGGGTCATTTCAACTTGCTGTATAAAGCAGTATCTTCACAGTATTTCAAACGTACAATCATTGACATACCTGCTCCTGATTGCCACAATAAGTACCGCAACGGGGATATAGCTCAGTTGGGAGAGCGCTGCCTTCGCAAGGCAGAGGCCGAGGGTTCGAATCCCTTTATCTCCACCATGACTTTGACGCGCGCAGAGACCCTGCGCGTTTTTTATACCTACATCTGCCTGGGTAGATACGACGGGAGGCGAGAAACCCTTGGGTAGTGCACCATCACCTAATACCCTTACGTTTTCTGCCTACGACGTCTGTGAACTCTGCCCAAGGCGTTGTCATGCTCAAAGAAATGCTGGTAAAGCAGGTCTTTGTGGAGCTTCAAGCACCATTCGTGTGGCTCGTTCAGCGCTGCACTTCTGGGAGGAGCCTCCTATCTCGGGCGAGGCTGGATCGGGTGCAATTTTCTTCACAGGTTGCCCGCTCAGATGTGTGTTCTGTCAGAACCACCAAATCTCGCAAGAGGGTTTTGGCAAGCCAGTTACAACCGAGCGCCTTGCCCAGATGATGCTTGAACTGCAAGCTCAGGGTGCGCTCAACATCAACCTTGTAACTCCTTTGCACTTCTCGCCACACATAATTGAAGCAGTTACGCTGGCAAAAGAAGCGGGATTGACGCTCCCAATAGTGTGCAATACCTCGGGATATGAGCTGCCAGAGGTGGTGCAGAAAGTTTCGAGTGTCATTGATATCTGGCTGACGGACGTCAAGTACGCAGATCACGCGCTGGCAAAAGAGCTCTCGTACGCAGCAGATTATCCAGAGATGTCTATGGCGGCACTTGAGGTTATGCATGACTCAGTGATGAGTCGCGGCGGTCGCAAGCTGGACGACGACGGTCGCATGTTGCAAGGCATCATTGTGCGCCACCTGGTCATGCCCACGCACGCGGACGATTCCTGCGAGGTACTCAACCGCGTCTGGAATCTTTGTCATAATGATGTAGACGTATCAATCATGAATCAGTACACGCCCAACGAGCGCATGCGCGCGGCTGGCGGTCCGCTTTCTGGAACGCTTTCTGACGAGGAGTACGAGTTGGTGCTCTGTCATGCGGATGACCTGGGCTTTGAGAACCTGTGGTGGCAGGAGGGTGGAACCGTCTCCGAGAGTTTTGTGCCAGCCTTTGACGCAACAGGCGTTGAGGGTCCCGCGCTCAAGCTTCGCACGGCTCGCGGCAACGCCACCGACGCCTGTGCCGCTGGCCATGCCGCCAACGACGCCACCACCAGCATCCCCGATACGCAAACCGAGGAGTAACCATGTCTGTCGAGAAACCCGAAGAGCTCCAAACCACCCCAGCGCCACAGGCGGCTGCGCTCACGGACGCGGAGCGCGCCGAGCTGGAAGCGCTCCGCGCAGAGAAAGAGCGCAGGGAGCTCGAGGCTCTTCGCGCAGAGAAAGAGCGCGCTGAGCTTGAGGTGCTTCGTGCCGAGAAGACCCGTGCAGTCCAAGCAGAAGCGCAAGCGCAAGCAGAGGCAGCTGCTGCTGAAGACGCCCAGCTTGTTGCAGACCAGCAGCGTGCTGCACGTCAGGCAGCTCAGCAGGAGGCCGAGCAAATTCGTCGCATTCAGGAGCAGCGCGCAAAGGGCAGTGCTCTCATGGAGCCAGATGAGGACGACGAAGACATCAAAATGCCTCTGGGGCAAAAAATTGTTATTGGAACTGTGGTAATTCTCGCAGTTATTTTTGTTGTAAGCCAATTTATTTTGTAGGACTGCTACTCTAGATATATCGTCTCACCGTCAGTTTTTGACCAATCGAAAAGAGCAACTATGTCACTCACTGATCGTACCAAACCCTCAGACGTTAGCCTTAATACAGACTTGTATGAGCTCACGATGGCTCAAGGTTATTGGGAAGCTGGTCTTGTTAATGCAGAGGCATGCTTTACCGCATTCTTCCGCGAGAATCCCTTTAATGGCGGATTTGCAATTTCTTGTGGTACTGGTCAAATTGCTGACTTAGTTGAAAACTTTATCTATGAAGATGACGACATCGACTACCTGGCAAGCATTAACTCTCCTGGTGGTGGCCGTCTCTTTAAGCCAGCATTTCTCGAGTTTTTGCGCAACCACAAGCTCAATGTAACCATTGATGCAATTCCAGAGGGAGAGCTTGTTTTCCCACGTGAGCCTATGGTTCGCGTTGAAGGTTCTATTGTTGATTGTCAGCTCATTGAGACCGCCCTGCTAAACTTGGTCAACTTCCAGACTTTGGCCGCAACTAAGTGTGCTCGCGTTATCAAGGCAGCTCAGGGCAATCCAGTTTCTGACTTTGGCCTGCGTCGTGCACAGGGTCCAGATGGTGGCTTGGCAGTTGCTCGCGCTTCCTATATTGCAGGAGCTTCAAGTACTTCAAATGTCCTTGCTGGCAAAATTTACGGCATTCCTGTTTTTGGTACCCATGCACACTCTTGGGTAATGTCGTTTGATACTGAGCTTGATGCCTTTAGGGCGTTTGCAAAATCTAGCCCAACTAACTGCTCACTTCTGCTTGATACCTATGATGTTCACGAAGGCATCAAGAACGCCATCATTGTGGCAAAAGAGATGGAGGAGCGCGGCGAGCGCTTGAATGCTGTTCGTATTGACTCCGGAGACCTTGCACGCCTTTCTAAGGAAGCTCGCAAGGCTTTTGACGAGGCTGACCTTCCTTATATCAAGATTTCTGTTTCAAATGATCTTGACGAGTACACCATCCAGTCGCTGTTTGCTCAGGGCGCACCTATTGACGCTTTTGGTGTTGGTACCAAGCTTGCTACCTGTGATCCTCAGCCTTCGCTTGGCGGCGTCTATAAGCTCACCGCTCGTCGTCAGTCTGCTGATGAGCCTTGGACTCCTGTTATCAAGCTGTCTGAGATGGCCTACAAGCGCACCGTTCCTGGTATTCAGCATATTCGCCGCTTCTACGATGCAAACGGCTGCCCTGCAGGCGACATGATTTTTGACCCAGATTACCTGGTAACCAAGAGTCCAGAGTCTAAGGCAACTGTTGTCGACATCATTGACCCGTATTCAACTCACAAGCTTGAAGGAACTTCTCGCGAGCTGATGGTAAGACTGGTAGAAGGCGGCAAGCGCGTAGGGGAGAGCGAGTCCATTGAGGTTGCTCGCGATCGCTGCCACGCTGCGCTTATGCGCCTGGATGCAGCGTATACACGTTTCTTGAACCCTCAGATTTATCCTGTGGGTCTTGAGCGCGGTCTGGCCAATTTGCGTCACGAACTTGCTGCTCAACGTCAGGTAAAATCTTCCGAGGAAACTGAGTAGTCCTCTAGAGCTACGCAACCAACTACACAACCAACCACGTACTTACGCTGCACACGTGCACTGAATTTAAAGGAGAACCATGCGCGAGAAGATCGAGGAACTTGTACGTCAAGCCTTGGCAGACGCCCAGGCTGCGGGTGAGTTGCCTGAATTCCAGATTGATGACGTGGGACTTGAGCGCCCACAGGACTCATCAAATGGTGATTGGTCTTCTACGGT
>JABZHU010000133.1:0-3560 GCA_015258705.1 Atopobium sp.
TACAGGTTGGGGATATTGTTATCTCCTCAGATTTAGTTCAACACGATATGAACGTTGGTCCTCTCAATTTTGCCGCTGGGCAAATTCCAGGTCTTCCGGTTTTCTCGTTTACAGCAGATGAGAGTCTTATTGAGCGCGCACTTGCATCAGCCAAAGAAGTAGCTCCTCAACTGCAGGTTATTTCTGGCCGCGTTGCTTCAGGAGATCAGTTTGTAAGTTCATCAGAGTTAGCAGACCATATCTACACAACGTTTGGTGCTGACTGTTGCGAGATGGAGGGCGCTTCAATTGCCCAGGTTGCTTGGCTTAACCACACACCGTTTGTGGTGATTAGGCTTATGTCCGATAAGCCTGGCACTACTTCAAGCGTTGATTATTTGACGTTTGAGCGTGAGGCTTCTGAGCGCTCTGCCAGAATTACTGCAGCTATTATCAAAAAGCTTGCCTAGTAACCTGAGGTGTCCTTTTGAGGCAACTCTTCTGGGTTAACTTGGTAGCTCTCCCGGGTCAGTTTGCATTTTTCATAAGAGGGAAGGCAGGGCGTAAGAAACAACTTGCGCTGATTTAGCTATTCGAATGTTTTTAAACATAATTGAACAATATTTCGATTATCATTGTCCCGTTATGAAAGTGGCTTGAAAGGTACCGAATGATAACCCTCGGACACTTTTTTGAGATGATGGTTGCCAATCCGTTTTTGGCCCTCGTCGTTGTCCTTGTTTTTGGATGCATCTTTGTAAATGGTGCAACCGACGCGGCTAATGCTATTGCAGAGGCTGTTGGAACTCGTTCAATTAAAGTTAACCATGCAATTATCATGAGTGTTGTATGCAACTTCGTTGGTTTGGTGGCTATGTGCCTCATTTCAACTGCAGTTGCAGACACAATTCTGGGTATGGTTGACTTTGGTAGCAATAACCATGAGGCTCTTGTTGCTCTTGCCGCAGGCTGTGTCGGTATTGTTGCTTGGGCAGTAGGAGCTTGGGCTTTAGGTATTCCAACTTCTGAGTCACACGCCCTTATTGCAGGTCTCACCGGTGCAGCACTTGCTATTCATGGTGATTTTGGTGCAGTTAACTGGGGCGAGTGGAGCAAGGTTTTAATTGGTCTGCTCTTCTCAACCACATTAGGTTTTGCCGCTGGTTGGATCATTGTTAAAGCAATTAACAAGCTTTGTGTTAACGTTGATCGACAGCGTGCTGATGAGATGTTTGGCCATTTGCAGGTTGTTGGCTCAGCATTTGTTGCGGCTATGCATGGTGCACAAGATGGCCAGAAGTTCATGTCCATTGCCATGCTTGCAATTGCACTTTCAGCAGGTCATGGAGCTGCTGGTGCAGATGTATTCCCGCTCTGGTTGCAGGTACTGTGTGCTGCTCTTATGTCTATCGGTACTGCAATTGGCGGAAGAAAGATTATTAAAAAAGTCGGAATGGAAATGGTAAAGCTTGAGCGTTATCAGGGCTTTGCTGCGTCCTTCTCGGCATCTGCATCTTTGTTGCTTTCCACACTGACCGGTCTTCCTGTTTCAACAACTCATACAAAAATGACCGCCATGATGGGCGCGGGTGCTGCAAAAAATATTCGTTCAGTTAACTGGGGCGTTGCAAAAGAAATGGTTGCAGCATGGGTATTTACTTTCCCTGGCTGCGGACTTATTGGTTTTCTTTTTGCAAAACTGTTCCTGATGATTTTCTAAGTACGTATAACTGTCTTTTACGATTTCTATTGAACCACTCAACTTTATTGGAGGATTCATGCTAGGTAAGCCAAAAGAGGACGTCTTCTACACCATGTTCCGCGAGTTTGGCGACAAAATTGTAGAAACCGCTGAAGAGTATGTGGTCATTATGGAAGGCTATCCTGAGACTGCCGCACGTATTCCTCAAATGAAGGTTTACGAGCGTGAGTGTGACGAGAAGGTCCAGCACATTATGAAGGAGCTTTACGCTTCCTTTGTCACACCATTTGAGCGTGAGGACATCTCTGACTTGGCGCTTCGTCTTGATGACATTGTTGACGGAATGAATTCTGTTGCAGAGCGCCTTGATCTCTTTAACGTTGACGACACTCGTAAAGAGGCCATGCAGCTTGCTGAGCTTACCCTTCGAGCATGCAAGACGGTACGGGAGATGCTGAGTGTTCTGAGCGATTACAAAAAAGATCCTACCGTTATGGAGAAGGCCATTGCAGTAGGACATGTTGAGGACGAGGGAGACCTTATTTACCACAACGCACTCTCTCGCTTGTTCCGTGATGAAATGCCTGGTCGTCACACCGTTGCTTGGCTTCGTATTTTTGACCGCATGGAGACCGTTCTGGATTCCTGTGATGATGCAGCAGGAGTTGTTCGCTCCGTTGTTATGAAGAACGCTTAAGTTCGTTTTCTGCTAACGGTATATACAGACTAAAAACTGCCTTCCGCCGGGAGGCAGTTTTTATATTCTCTTTTTGTCCGGTATTGGGGTTAAACTGTTTATATACAAGAAAGTGGAGGTGCCATGAGCGGCTTCAAGCGTTTTTGCTACATACTCTATGTTCTTGCAAGTGCATTTGTATTTTTAGCTCTTGCTTTAACGTGGTTTGGTCCTTGGACACATCAGGCAACTAACCTCTTGTTTACCAAGCCCTACCTTATTGCTCTTAACGCTTGTGCGGCTATCAGCATCTTTGGCCTTGTTGTGGTGTTGTTCAGAGCTCTATTCATTAGAAAAACGGTAAAGCTCACGGTGGCCACTGTTGAAGGCGGAACAATCTCCGTCACTAAAGATGCCATTTCTTCTCAGGCAGCTCATATTATTGAAGAAGATGGAACTTGCCTTGCACACCGTGTTAACGTGCAGATTTCTAAGAATAATTCTGTAGCTGTACAGATTGATATTCTCCCCAAAGAGCCTGTTGATGTCACTGCAAAGGGCTCTGAGTTCTATAACGCTCTTCAGTCTGGTCTTGCTATCGTGTGCGGACCTTGCGTTTCTAGCATTAATCTTTCTTTTATCAAGCCAAGTTCCTTCTCGCCAAAAGATGAAGAAGGTGCGTCTTTGTCTCAGTCAAAAGAGGTTGTGCCAGAACCAGAGATTGTAGAAGAGCAATCTTACGAGCAACCTTCCACTCAAGCCGCTGCTCAGCAGACTGGTAAAGACATTCGATTGAGTATTTCAGAGCCAGATACAAAGGAGGTCACAGACAATGGATAAAAGCTTCTTTCAGAAGATGCAGGAGAAGTGCAAAAAATACGTCGTTGACCATCCAGGTGCCATTATTGGCGGATTTTTGGGTCTTTTGTTTGCAATTTTTTTGTTTACGTTTGGCCTTTTTAAAATGCTAGTTGTTGCATTGTTTGTACTGGTAGGAGTTGCCATCGGTCAGATTTTTGACGGAAAGGCAACCATTTTGGCAAAGATTCGTTCCTTATTTACGGACAGAAACTAGATAGGAGAGAGCTGTGGCAGAAGAGCTTACTAATTCGCAAGAGATCGCCTCTGAAGAAATTGTTCCTGCAGAAGAGACAACAGATGTTCTTTCCGATGCAGATCTTGAGGATACAGACTCTCTTACCT
>JABZHU010000134.1:0-3536 GCA_015258705.1 Atopobium sp.
GCTCAAAGGTATAGGTTTTGACGTCGTGACCAAAGACGCTTACAGAGCCGGTTTCTGTGTCAAAAAGTCGCGGGATGAGGGCGGCAAAACTAGACTTACCGGAGCCAGTACCACCGATAATTCCCAGCGTCTGACCAGACTGAAGCGAGAGATTGATGTTAGAAAGAGCAGGCTCTCCTCCACCGTCGTAGACAAGCGAGGCGTCCTTGAACGCTACAGCAGTTCCGGTAAAGTCGGATTCAGTGAGGTTGAGATGCTTGTTTCCCTTATCAGAGAGCGCTGGTTTGGTGTTAAGAACCTCCATCACACGAGTGGCAGAAGCTGCTCCACGCGTGATGATAATTACCAGGTTAGCAACGTAGCCAATAGCCAAGAGTGCGCTGGTCATATAGCTGACAAGAGCCACTACGGTACCTTGAGAGAGCGTACCAGCGGTAATCTGGGGCGCTGCCAGCCAGAGCGTTACGGCAATTCCCAGGTACATAACAAGGAAGGTCGCTGGGTTCAGAAGAGCCGAGTAATTTGCAGCGTCAGTTGCTGTTTCTGTCTGAGCCAAAACCGCCTCGGAGAACTGTTCCTTCTCCTCTACCTCATGCCTAAAGGCTCTAATCACACGAATACCAGAAAGCATTTGTCGCATATATAAAGAAACGGTATCAAGGCGTTTCTGCAGTTCAGCAAAAAGAGCGATAGATTTGCGTGCTACAAAAAAGAAAATAGCTGCAACCAGTACGGTTGCCAGCAAAAAGACCATACCAAGCTTAGCGTCAAGCATAAGAGTTGCAATAATGGAGCCAGCAGCAAGGATTGGCCATCTGACCAGCTGACGAATACCCAGAGCAACGGTTACCTGTACCTGGTTAACGTCGTTGATCAGCCTTGTTACCAGCGTGTCTGTTCCCAGCGCAGAAACATCGGCACTTGAGAGCTCTTGAATCTTCTTAAAGAGCTCATTGCGCAAATCAGTTCCCGTACGCTGAGACACAATGGAAGCAATTTTCTGGCAGACAAGCGTAAAACTAAAGCCAACAATGGCAATAACTACCAGCAGAATACCGTAGCGAATAATGTCGTACATGTTTGCCCCGTGGATACCAAGGTCAATCATGCGTGCAATAATCAACGGCGTAAGCAGGTCACCAATGACTTCAACTGCTTTGCAAAGTAAGGCGACAAAACTCTTGCGTCCGTATTTTGGCCATACAAACCTAGAGAGCAACTCTCCCATTTACGCTTCACCAAGTTTCTCTGCTAGCGTTAACCACTCGTCTTCCAACTCCATCAGCGCAGCTTCTGCGTCATTAAGCTGCTGCTGCAACTCCATCAAACGCTGCGCATCAGTAGCATCAGCGGAGCTCATCTGCTCCCTAATCTGCTCAGGCAGCTCCTGAGCCTTGCCCATACGACGCTCGATCGAGTCAAAGCGCTTCTTGAGCTCGCGGCGTTCAGCGTTGCTCAGCACCGCGCTCTCCTGGCGAGAAGCCCTGTCTACCTGCGGCTCATTTGAACCTGAATCTCCGCGTGTACGCGACAACTCCCCTGCTCTTCTCGCCGTCTGTTTTGCAGCATCAACAAGCTTGAGGTACTCGTCAACGCCACCAGGGACGTGGCGAATATGGCCGTCTATGAGGGCGTATTGGTCGTCAGTGACGCGCTCAATCAAGAAGCGATCATGGCTGACAACCAGAAGTGTTCCAGGCCACGAGTCTAGGAGGTCCTCCAGGACAGCAAGCATATCCGTGTCCAGATCGTTGCCAGGTTCGTCCAGTACCAGCACGTTTGGCTCTTCCAAAAGAACGCATAGGAGCGCCAGACGCCTACGCTGGCCTCCGGAGAGGTCTTGCAAGCGATTGGTAAACTCTCGGCGATCAAAGCCCAAGCTTTCAAGCAGCTGCGTAGGACTTTGCATCTTACCGTTTACCAGGTAACTAGTCTTGTACTGGCCAAGCAGTTCAAGAACAGTCCACGTCTCTTTTGTAGTAAAGGTGTCAATCTGCTGAGAAAGCCAGCCAAATTTGACGGACTTGCCCACCTTTACCAGACCAGATGTCGGCTGCAGTTGCTGTGTCATCAACTCAAGAAGCGTAGACTTACCAGCGCCATTCTCGCCCAGAATGCCATAGCGGTCTCCAGGGCCAATAAGCCATTCGACGTGCTTAATGACGTCTACCTGAGAGTTTGAAGCATCTACCTGTGCATTTTGATCTGCTTCCGTTGTCTGCGCGGTATTTTTATAAGCAAAAGAGACATCATGCATCTCAATAACCTGCTTGCCTAGCCTAGAGACTGCCATGCGTTTGAGCTCAAGCGTGTTTCTAAGTGGTGGATCTTCGGCTAGAAGCTCCATGGCAGCATCAATCCTAAACTTAGGCTTTGACGTGCGAGCCTTTGCACCATGAGCAAGCCAGTTAAGCTCTTTTCTGAGCGTATTCTGACGGCGCTCTTCCATCACCGCTGCCTGTCTATCACGTTCAACTCGAGCTTGAATGTAGGCAGAATAGCCGCCGTCAAATGGGTCAATAACGCCATCGTGGACTTCCCACATGTGGTCGCAGACCTCATCCAAGAACCAACGGTCATGTGTGACCAAAATAAGGGCGCCATTTCCCTCTGACCAGCGGTTTTTAAGGTGATTGGCAAGCCACTGAATGGCATGAAGATCAAGGTGGTTGGTAGGTTCGTCAATAAGCATTAAGTCCCAGGTGCCCACAAGCAGTCGAGCCAAATCGCAGCGTCTACGCTGACCTCCGGAAAGCTCTCCTACCAGGCCATTCCAGTCCAAGTCTCCAATGAGTTCATCAATAATCTTACGGATGCGAGCGTCAGATGCCCACTCGTACTCTGGCGTGTCTCCAACAACAGCACTGCAAACTGTCTGTGTATCAGAAAGTGAATCACTTTGGCCCATATAGCCTACTTGGATGCCACTTCTCCAAATTACGTTACCAGAATCAGGCTCAATTCTATGGGCGATAAGATCTAAGAGGGTTGATTTGCCGTCACCGTTTTTGCCGACAACACCAATACGGTCACCTTCATTAACGCCAATGGTTTGGTTGGTAAGAACCTTCTTACCAGGCCATTCCATAGAGATTTGTTCGCAACCTACCAGAATTCCCACTAGTTATCACCTAAAAAAGAACGAAGTAATGCAATTTCTTCTCCCCAACCAGAAAGCTCAGAATGAGGAGTTTCCAAAATCATAGGAAGTATGTTTATGCGTGGATTAGTCACCACAGCGCGGAACGTATCAAGACCAATAAAGCCTTTTCCAATCTGTTCATGTCTATCTTTATGAGCCCCAAGAGGATTCTTGGAGTCATTAAGGTGCAAAGCCTTAAGCTTTTCCAGGCCAACTATCTGGTCAAAAGTATCTAGAACCGTATCAAGATTTTCTACAATCTCATACCCGCCGTCATGCACATGGCAAGTATCAAGACATACACCCATAAGCTCGGGGTGGTTTACCTTATCTAGAATTGCAGCAATCTCCTCAAACGTTTTACCAACTTCTGTGCCCTTACCTGCCATAGTTT
>JABZHU010000135.1:0-3503 GCA_015258705.1 Atopobium sp.
AAACTAGAACGTTTATCATCCAGGCCGCAGTTCCAGCGCTAACCGTTCTGCCAATTCTGGCAAACGAGGGTAAAGCTGACGTCAAATTTGCAACTAACGTTGTTGCGACTTCAACGGTGCTCTTTGCGATTGTCATTCCTATCGTAATGACCATCATTGGCTAATTAACGTTACCAACCAGCACTTTTACGCACAACAAAGCCTCTTCTCAATGGCGAGAAGAGGCTTTTTCTTGTAGGTTTTGGAGCGACGATGTTAGTTCAGCAACGCTCTACCCTAGCAGCATCTAGTCCAGTAGCACGCCTTCGACCGCAGAGGCGGAGCCGTCGAGGACGTTGCACTTTTGGATCTGGTGGACAAACCAAGTACGGAATGCCTTTTGGTCAACGCCAACGCATACAGTTGCATTGGGTTTCTCGCCAAGGTATCCGGCCAAGTCAACGACGGTGCAGCCAGTGGTTAAGCCTCCAGCGCACTCAACGTCCACAAACACGTCTTTGGTCTCGAACATTTGAGGAGCCAGCAGGTAGGCCACGGCCGTTGGGTCGTACATGCTGAAGCCCTCCTCCTGGTAGTGAACACGATAGTTGAGCAGCAGCTTGACCAGCATGTCGCCGCTCTTGCCGGAGTTCTGGATGTTCTCGATGTCCTCGGGCATGACGCGAGCAGCGTCGCCCACCTCAAGGCCAACCATGGCCACGTGAACGCCGGATGCGAAGACAATTTTTGCTGCCTCGGGGTCAACACCCACGTTAAACTCAGACATGACGCCAAGGTTTCCGCGGGTCAGAGCTCCGCCCATCATAACAATGCGCTCGATATACTCTTTGACCTGTGGATATGCTTTCAGCAGCAGTGCGATGTTAGTCAGAGGACCAAGCGTCACCAGCGTGGTTTTCTCGCCAACCGAAGCACCCTCCATGATGACACGATATTGCGCTTCAAGTGCAGTTTCTTCGAGCAAACAGTCCGGCTGAATGCCGTCAAATTCGTAGCCTCTCATTCCGGAGGCGCCATGAACGTCGCTTGCGTCCATCGGTTTTCTGAGCAGTGGCTCGGCAGCTCCGCGCGCAACAGGCACGTGCTGATTCCAGAATTTGAGCAGCTTGAGAGCGTTATTGGTGACGTTCTCGATGCCAACATTTCCACTGACGGTAGTAATAAGCTTGATATCCAGCGCCTTTGCGGCCAGGGCAAATCCCAGCGCAATGGCGTCGTCAATGCCGGGATCCGTGTCAATGATGACGCGCGTCTTAGTTGAAAGCGTTGTCATAAGTCTCCTTTGTGCGTTTAAACTGCGTGTACGTTACGTTTGAACTGCGTTTGAACCGCGTGTAAGCTGTGAATTATGGAGCAATAATCACTGCAATTTTAGCCTAAAACTCAACTACCTGCTGATACGTTGGAATTGATTGCTGGGCGCCAACATTAGTGGTGGCAAGCGCCGCAGCCTTTGCAGCCACATCAAGCGCCTGCTTGATATCGTGCCCCTCGAGCTGCCCCGATGCCTGGAACGCAGCAAGCGTGCCCATAAACGTGTCGCCCGCACAGGTAGTGTCCACGGTGTCCACGCGGTAACATTTCTGCTGGTACACGCCGTGTGAGTCAGCAGCGATGGAACCCTTGGAACCCAGCGTCAACACCGCAGTTGCCACGCCACTTGCAAGCACCTTCTGCACTGCAGCCTCGGGATCTACCAGCGGGCTAATCTTGCCCTCGCCAAACAAATCTGCAAACTCAATCTCGTTCAGGCAAAGCACGTCCACGCTGGCGAGAAGACCGGTGGTCATGGTAGCCGATGGCGATGGGTTCACCATCGTATAGAGTCCCAGCTCATGTGCATATCTGATAAGCTCGAACGTGGTCGACAACTCGCACTCGAACTGCGTCAAGAACACATCTCCTGGCTTTGCAATGCCATCAAGCACTGCTTTTACGTCGTCGGCTGTGCGTACGTGATTAGCTCCGTGGTCCAAAATGATACGGTTATCGCCGCCAACGCGCACGATCACGGCAACACCCGTGGAAACTCCAGACAGCTCATCTACCTGCTCTGCATTGACTCCGTAGCCAATAAGAGACTGCTTGAGATCTTGTCCGAACGAGTCAGCGCCAACCGCGCCAATCATGTGAACGTCCGCGCCCATTTGAGCTGCGGCGACTGCTTGATTGGCACCCTTTCCACCTGGGCTGGTGACAAGATTTTTGCCTCCGATAGTCTCACCCTGCTGGGGCATCTTGTCTGCCTCGATAGAGATATCCATGTTCAGGCTTCCAAATACAATCACTTTGCCCATGTGAGGTCCCTTCCTTGCAAGAGTGCAGCGCTCAACGTTGCCGGTCAACAGTTCGGTTCAGCACTCACCGCGATGTAAAACGCACTTCTCGACGTTGCAGCCCGACGTTCTTCTCGACAGTATGTATTAAATAAATGTCCTGTTTATAGGGTATATAGTAATTACTTGACCAATCTCGTCAACCCAACTACTCTTAGAGTGCTTGAGTGGACGGACATTCATTTTTTAAGTGACGTTGCTCTTGCAAAACACCTAATTTTAAGGAGGTGCTTTATATGCCTGGTCGAAGTAGCGGCTTACGTATGACAGCCGACGATGATTCTGTTCATGTGCGTATGGGATATAAAGAAACCTCTCATAAAAGTTTTAGATTTGATTTCAACTGAATTGAAACTGCACGAACTCTTATTGGCTTATACATTTACAGATTTACCTGCTCGTTTGTAATTATTTCGATTCTGTAGATATATGAACCTATGCCCCGGTTTCAGACCTTTCGGTTTCAAATCTCGCACATATCAGAACGCTTTCAGTTTGCGTCATACACCAACCAGTTAGTCATTCGTTCCCACTAATCATCGGAGGTGCACATGGCAATCATGAAGCGCACAGCCCAACCAAAGACAACTCAGACCACCTCGGGAGAACTTGGGCAGTCCTTGACCTTTGCCGCAACTCACTCGGTGAAGAGCGTCTGTAGAAAATTCCACACCACTCCGGACGGCCTTGCCATTGACATTGCGCAGGCAAAATACGACCTCGACGGGCCAAACGTCATTACCAGCGCCGCCGAAGAGCCCTTTATCATCCGCTTACTCAAAAGCTTTGCAAGCCCTTTCACCTTCATTTTGATTGCCCTCGCTGGCATTTCTTACATCACTAATGTGGCTCTTGCCGCGGATGGCGAGAAGGACCCGTCAACCGTCGTCATCATTACCGCAATGGTGCTTATCTCCGGCATCATTGACTTTGTCCAGAGCTCCAAGGGAGCCTCGGCGGCAGCTGCGCTCTCCAAAATGGTAACCTCCACCACAAGAGTTATCCGCCGCCCTATCGACTTTGATGACACGGGCACTGAGCAGGTCTTAAACCAGAACTCAGACCAAGAGCTCAGCCAAGACGCAGACGCCAACGCGGATGACCTCGCGGACTTCGAAGAAGACGCCGCTTATGAAGACGCTGCCGATGAAGACGAAGCTCCTGAAG
>JABZHU010000017.1:0-14560 GCA_015258705.1 Atopobium sp.
ATCTACTGTCAGGCGGAATTCTAGTAGACAGCTCTATTGACGAAACAGAAGCACTTATCTGTTCATCCCAAATTCATCGATTTGCAACAGATAATCTAACTTTAACAATTGCTCCTACCACTTATTGTAACTTTAGGTGTCCTTACTGTTTTGAAAATATTAGAAATCAAACATCAATGTCAGAAGAAACGATTGCCCAAATACCTCGATTTATTAAAAGTAACTTCCCTGATTTGAAGGCACTTCAAATTGTTTGGTATGGTGGAGAGCCACTACTTGAGTTAGATAAAATTTCATTATTGACCAGCAAGCTAATAAATAATGATTATTACTTGCAACCAGCTTCAATAGTAACGAATGGATATCTGCTAAATAAACAAATTGCACACAAACTTGTTGACCTAGGTATTAACAACGCTCAAGTCACAATTGACGGTTCAAGAAATGATCATAATTTACGCAGAATTCCAGCGAATGGCTCACCAACTTTTGACCGTATACTTAAAAATATTCAGTCTTGTTCTAATTTGCTCAACATTACAATTAGAATCAATGCCGATAAGACTAATGTTAAACATGCGGATGAGTTATTAGAAGACCTTGAAAAAGCTGGTCTAAAAGATGTCGTTTCAATTAGTTTATCGCCAGTAACTGATTACACTGAAAAGAATAATGATTTGGGAGTATGTTTTTCATCTTCCCAATTTGCTGATGAAGAATACGCCTTCTATAAAAAGGCGGTACAAAAAGGATTTGATGTCGTAGGTAGTCTATTGCGGCAAAGGCAAATTTGTGGAGCAATTTCCTACAACTCTTATGTAATTGACCCTCATGGTGATCTTTATAAATGTTGGGATTCAATAGGAAATATAGATGAGAAAGTGGGAACCATTTATGATTCCTTACAGCTAAATACCAACCTTTGCAAATGGCTTACATACAATCCGTATAAGGAAAATTGTATTAGCTGTAAAGTCCTCCCCATGTGTAATGGTGGTTGCCCAAATCAATTCATCCAAACGGGAAGTCTTGGGTGTTGTAGTAGTTTTTATAATCTCAACAAAAAACTAAAGCTGATTTCCTATGTGCTTAATAATAATAGAGGTGATTCGAATGAGTAAGTTTTTTAACATTATCCGCTACTGTATATCTACCATTCTGGATAAAGGCAGTCTTGCGATTTTTCTCTTTCTGGCATTTTTTGTCACAGCGCTTACGGTGATTCAACCGCTTCTTGTTGGATTTGTGATTAATCTATTTATTGCAGGAACAACTTGGAGCGAGATACTTTTCTATTGCGCCGTAGTTGCCGCACTAGGAATCCTTATTGCCGGCTGTTCCTATCTTGCTAAAACACGCTATTGTCAGTTACAAATTGATTCTTCGTTTACTATTGAGCGACAGCTGATTGACAAGATACAACATGCAGATTCATCGTTTTTCTCCTCATATGATTCTGGACATTACCGCCAGACAGTAAATAACGATTCTAATGACGTTTCGATTTTTATACTTACACAATGTGTGAGCTTTGTAACAACTATGGCCTCTGTCTTAGGCACGCTGGCAATTATTTTATATTTGAACCCATTAACCGCTCTTGTAACAGTTGTTCTGTTGTTGGTGAGTTTTATTATCTATAAGCAAATCCAAGATGCGGCTTATAAAAGATACAGAGAATCCAAAGAACTAAGATCACAGTATGGATCTATTGAACTCTCCCAATTCACAGACGTAGATTTTATCAGGCGTCATTCTCTCTTTGAGCGTTTCTTTAATCAGCATTATGCTGTTAATCAAAAACTTCGTAGTGCTATTCATGAGCAGTACAAACTGGAAATTGGCGTACAGGAATTAAATAATGCTGTAATTGCTGTATTTCAGGCCATTGTCTTTATTACCTGTGCATATCAAATTTTCCTTGGAGCACTACAGCCTGGCTATATTGCAACTATCTCAAGCTATTTTGTATCGCTCTTAGGTTCTATTACGCTTCTTATGGAATTTGGCATGGCTTATCAGAGCATTGCGGTAAGTATTAATCGAATTGAGCAGATTCTTGATTTACCTCAAGAATCCGTTGGTAACATCATTCCATCAGAGAACGTCAATCAAATTACCTGCACAAATGTATCTTTCTCTTATCCACATACAAATAAAGTACTGATGAATAACTTGTCTTGCAGTTTTGCAAAAGGAAATATATATGCCATTACCGGTGGAAACGGAACAGGCAAATCAACATTTCTGAAACTCATTAACGGAGAGTGGTCTTCTCACCTATCGGGCACTATTGCTATTAACGAGGACTTGCTAGCTCAAATTAATCAATATGAACTCCGAAAAAATACTCTTGGATTTACCGAACAAGAGCCAAGCATTGTTGACGATACGGTAAGAAATAATCTGACCTTACTCTGCAAAAAGCAGCCAACAGATGAGGAGATAATCAGCTATATCAAGCTGTTCAATTTGGAAAAATTGCTGCTTGGAGACGATCAAAATCTTGATGTCCGCCTTGGTGAACGAAGCTCTGCTATCTCTGGTGGAGAAAAGCAAAAGATTGCAATTATCCGCATGATGCTTATGAACCCAAGTGTTATGTTGCTTGACGAGCCAACTTCTGCATTAGATCAAAACAGTGTTGATGTTTTTCTTAATCTTCTCAAGAAGGTCAAGCAGGACCACATAATACTTCTCATATCTCATGACCCTAAAGTGGTGGAGGCAGCCGACCATATCGTAGAGCTGTAATTTATTGCGCACTACGTCCCAGCAGCACAACTGCCCAGGCAGCAATACCTTCTTGAGTGCCCACAAAGCCAAGACCTTCGGTAGTGGTTGCTTTTACGCCAACTTTATCTGACGAAACACCCATGACCTCCGCCATGCGGTTTCTCATAGCGTCGCGATGAGGAAGCAGTTTAGGTGCTTGAGCTGCAACAGTGCAGTCACAATCCAGAAGCTCAAAGCCCTTATCGCGAACAAGCTGCATAACCTGGGATAGAAGCACCATAGAATCAGCGCCCTCATAAGCGGGGTCTGTATCTGGGAAAAGCTGGCCAATGTCACCAGCGCGCATGGCTCCTAGCAGTGCATCCATAAGTGCATGAGCCAAAACATCAGCATCGGAGTGGCCGAGAAGACCCTTGGTGTGCTCAATTTTGATACCGCCTAAAATAAGATCTCTACCCTCTACCAGGCGATGAACATCGTATCCGTGACCGATTTTAAGCTCTGGTATGCTCACTCTACAGCCCCACTTCCGGTTGCGCCTTCTACTAGGCGTCGGCTGAGCGTTGCTTCAACAATTGCAAGGTCAGACGGGTACGTGACCTTCACGTTTTCTCGTTGCGACTCAACGCACAACACCGTAAGACCAAGTCGCTCAACTAACGACGAGTCATCGGTTCCCTGGTAACCCTCCTGACGAGCTACTTCGTGAGCTTCAACGAGCGTGCGCGTCTTGAACACTTGAGGGGTCTGGGCAGCCCAGAAAGTAGAGCGGTCAGGTGTATCTACGATGGTTGCGCCGTCTACGCGCTTCAATGTATCAGTTGCGCGGTGAGCCAAAATTGCTCCCGCAATCTTAGGAGACTTGCGAACCGTGCCAATGACCTGCTCAATTGTCTCCACCTCAATGAGCGGGCGAACCGCATCATGAACAGAAACAAAATCGTATCCGGCAGGTACTACCTGGAGCGCGTTGTAAACCGATTCCTGCCTGGTAGCACCAGACGTTGCAAAATGCACGGGTTTGTGGAGTACAAGCTTGCCCAAAACACCCTCTTGAACTGCAGTGCGTTTCTCGTCAGAGCAAGCAATCACAATGTGAGCCACGCTGGGCGCGTGATCAAACGCAAGGATTGACCAGCTCATCAGCGGAAGTCCGCAGACAGAAATAAACTGCTTGCCGTCAGGATACCCAAAGCGCTCGCCAATGCCGCCGGCCACAATGACGGCAACGGTATCGGCTTTTGCTCCATGTGTAGAAAGGCGAGAAGGACGTGGCTTTGACACGACCTTTGCGCAAGTGCTGCTTGCAGCCATTATTCTGACTTACCCCACATTCTGCGGAGACTGTTAGCAAGTGCACCGGGGTTCTCGACACCCAGAGATTTGAGGCTGGACGTATCGTTTTCTGCAACGTGAAGCAGCTGCTGCAGGTTATCGTAGGCGTCAACAATTCTGGCCGCAATCTCATCGTTGACCACATGAACGCGGGAAAGCGTGCGCAGGCCCAGAGGCTCCATGGACGCATCTTCTCCGCGGCCATCGGAGTAACCCAGAATCTGGCCAACACTTTCTGCGGAGCGGAGCTCGGTGTTAGCCGTCTCGTGGAAGCGGCGGCGAATGGCGCGCGCCTCTTCAGCAGAAGAATCTACAGCGTAATCGCGAATCATCAGGTTATAGGCCTCGTCGATACCGCCTAGATACTCCTCGCGCTGCATAGCGGTGGTTTTTCCCTCGCTACCTAGCTCCAAAAGACAAGAATCAAGCTGGTCAGCGGCACTCAAAAGAACCTCAAAAAGGTAGAAGATGCCTGCTACATCACCCAGGGTGACGTAGTTATCAAGCTCAAGAGCGGTTAGGCGCAGAAGTGCGCGATCAAGTTGCTGGCGCGTATTTTGCATGGCAACCGAAAGTTGGTTGACGGTAGACATAATAGCTGGTACCGACTTTAGTGGGATAACGTGACCATCAACGTAGACCGTAATCAACGAGCGGCGAGAAGACACAGCAATCACAATAGACTTGGTGAGCAAGCTCATGCGAGCGGCAGTACGGTGGCGAGTGCCTGTTTCTGCAGTTGGAAGCGTTGCATCAGGATTGAGGTGGAAGTTGGCGCGCAAAATTCTGGTGAGGTCTTTGTCCACCACCACAGCGCCGTCCATCTTGCAGAGCTCAAACAAGCGATTTGCTGTGAAAGAAACATCAAGTTTGAAACCATCTCCACCCGCAGCGAGGACGTTTTCTGTATCTCCCACGCAAATGAGGGCGCCCAGACGGCCAGCGATAATCATGTCCAGTGCAACGCGGAGCGCTGTGCCAGGGGCAGTCATCTTCAGAGCGGTGGCAATACGGTCCTCGTTTTCTGTTGCGCTTGGATCAAGTTGCGTTGGCTCCATGGCTCTCCCTCAATTACTTGCAGCTTACAGGCTGCATTTTGCGTTCTGGTGCGTTTGCGGCTTCAATTTGTTTCAACATTTCAAGTATACGGTTTTGTTGCCGGCGCGTGTAGTGACGGTTTGGAGAAGACGGGTTTCTCGCCGGGCGACTGGGTGGGCTGCTCGACGGGTTTCTCGACAAGAGAACTGTGCGTTTTAGCTGCGATACAAAAAGACCCGAGGCAGAACCTCGGGTCGGAGTGTCTTACTCGGCGGAGGACATCAGGTCGGACGAACCACCTGCGCTACCCTGTGGCAGCGAGGATGGGCCCATACTGACGTCCATCTGGTCAAGCTGCGCCATTGTCTCTTTCTTGCGAGGCTCAGGGATGACGCCCGTGATCTTGGTGAACACAAGCTTCTTGCCCTCAGCGTCAACATCAACAGCAACAATGTCACCTGCGGTCCACTGGCCAGAGAGAAGCTCCTCAGACAGTGGGTCTTCAATCATCGACTGAATGGTGCGGCGCAGCGGACGGGCGCCGTAAACAGGGTCGGTGCCGTCTTTGGCAATCAGGTCCTTTGCAGCCTCGGTGAGCTCGATGGACATGCCGTTGGCAATCAGGCGATCGCGCAGCTCAAGAACCATGAGGTCAACAATGCCACGAAGCTGCTCGGTAGAAAGCGACTTGAAGACAACAATCTCGTCTACACGGTTCAAGAACTCTGGGCGGAATCCACGCTTGAGCTCGGACATAACACGGCTGGTAATCTCTTTGTCGGAAAGACCCTTAGAGCCTTCTGACGAGAAGCCCATGGTATTGGTACGGGCAATCTCGCGAGCACCAATATTGGATGTCATGATGACAACCGTGTTGGAGAAGTCCACGTGACGACCTTGACCGTCAGTCAAGCGGCCCTCGTCCAGAATCTGCAACAATATGTTGAAGACGTCTGGATGTGCCTTCTCAATCTCGTCAAAGAGCAGAACAGAGTACGGACGTCTGCGGACAGCCTTGGTGAGCTCTCCGCCTTCATCATAGCCCACATATCCTGGAGGTGCGCCAACCAGCTTAGCTACAGTGTGGCGCTCCATGTACTCGGACATGTCGTAGGAAAGCAGGGCGTCTTCGGAGCCAAACAGGAACTCTGCCAGGGCCTTTGCAAGCTCAGTCTTACCTACTCCGGAAGGGCCTAGGAAGATAAAGGAGCCGCCAGGACGCTTAGGGTCTTTAAGAGGGCTACGGCTTCTGCGAATTGCCTTTGCAACCTTAACAACAGCCTCGTCCTGACCAACAACACGCTGGTGAAGGATGTCTTCTGTACGAAGCAGCCTTGAAGCCTCAGTCTCGGTGAGGTTAGAGACAGGAACGCCGGTGATGCCAGAGACAACCTTTGCAATGTCGTCCTCGTCAACGGTAACAATATTCTTGTCCAGCTGCTCACGCCACTCAGTCTCCAGGCGATCCCTCTCTGCTACCAAGGATTTCTCCTGGTCGCGCAGACGAGCTGCCTGCTCAAACTCCTGAGCGCTTGCTGCCTCAGACTTCTGAGTACGAACGCGGAGAAGGTCTGCGTCTACCTGGGCAATCTCTGGTGGAAGGCTCATCTTGTGGATGCGAGCGCGGGCACCAGCCTCATCGAGGACGTCAATTGCCTTGTCTGGCAGGAAGCGGTCCTGGATGTAGCGGCTCGAAAGCGCAACAGCAGCCTTGATAGCAGCCTCGGTGTAGTGGACGTGGTGGTGCTTCTCGTAGCGGTCTTGAAGACCATGAATAATAGAAATAGTGTCGTCGTTGTTTGGCTCGCCGATGTTGACAGGCTGGAAACGCCTCTCAAATGCAGCGTCCTTCTCGACATGTTTACGGTACTCTTCTGCCGTAGTTGCACCGATGACCTGGATTTCTCCACGAGACAGCGGTGGCTTCAAGATGGACGCGGCGTCGATGGAGCCCTCTGCGGAGCCGGCGCCAATGACGGTGTGAATCTCGTCAATGAAGAGGATGTCATTCTTGGATTTCTCCAGCTCAGCAACAACCTTCTTCATGCGGTCCTCGAACTCACCGCGATACTTGGAACCAGCTACCAGACTTGCCAGGTCAAGTGTCCAGACCTGCTTTCCACGCAGGATGTCAGGAACGTTGCCGGATGCAATGAGCTGAGCCAAGCCCTCAACAATGGCAGTCTTACCAACGCCGGGATCTCCCAGGATAAGTGGGTTGTTTTTCTGGCGGCGGGCAAGAACCTGCATGACACGCTCAATCTCGCGGTCACGGCCAATGACAGGGTCAAGCTTTTTATCTGCGGCAAGCTTAGTAAGGTTGCGGCCAAACTGCTCCAGCATGGAAGCGTCGTCATTTGCGTTAGGGCGCATCTGACCAGCGCCAACAGGCATGCCAAAGATGCCACCCTCAATGCGAGGCTCTGCCATACGAGGACCAGCTGGTGCATCTTCTGGAGTCTGAGCAACCAGCTCATCAACGGCGTTTCTTACGGCATCGCCCGAGACACCCATAGTACGCAGGGCATCCATAGCGCGACCATTACCCTCGGACACAATGCCCAAGAGCAGGTGTTCTGTTGCAATATAACTTTGACCATGGGTCATGGTTTCTCTGTACGCGTCCTCTAGCACGCGTTTTGCGCGAGGAGTAAACGGAATATGGCCGCCAGGAATAGGGTCTCCTGCGCCCGTGGTGAGCTCTTTTACGGTTGCCAGAGCCTCGTCATACGAGACCTCTAGCTTAGCCAGAGCCTGAGCAGCAATGCCCTCCCCCTCTTTGATGAGAGCAAGTAGCAGGTGCTCGGTACCGACATACATCTGGCCAAGACCGCGAGCCTCGTCCTGAGCCAAGCTCATGACTTTACGCGCTCTGTCAGTGAATTTATCAAACATGTGCTGAAACCTCTCAAAACTCTCTATACATTTCTGATTTATACCCAACAGAAGGCTCTGCAAACATACGACTCGCGTTGGATTTTTCTCCTCCGTACGAACCACACAAAAAGCCCGGTACCTGCAACGAGCGGATACCGGGCTGATGCGTTTGTGTGCTGCGTGGGGCAGCTAAAGTTCCAAGCTCTTAGCGCTTCTCGGGCTTGAGCTGTGGGAAGAGAAGGACGTCGCGGATTGAAGGCTGGTCGCAGAAAAGCATAATCATGCGGTCGATGCCGTAGCCGATGCCGCCCGCTGGTGGCATGCCGTACTCAAGCGCGCGGATGAAGTCGTAATCGTACTCCATGGCCTCTTCGTCACCCTGACGCTTAGCCTCCATCTGGGCAGCAAAGCGCTCCTCCTGATCAACGGGGTCGTTGAGCTCGGAGTATGCGTTTGCGTACTCTGCGCCACAGATAATGAGCTCAAAGCGGTCGGTCAGACGAGGATCGTCTGCCTTGCGCTTGGTGAGCGGAGAAACCTCTGCAGGATAATCGCAAACAAAGGTTGGGTTTACGATGCTCTTCTCGCCAAGCTCGTCGTAGATCTCAAACAGCAGCTTGCCGGCCTGCCACTCTGGGTTCCACTCAATCTCGTAGCGGTCCAGGACTGCACGGAGTTTCTCGACAGGAGTGTCAATGGAGAGCTCCTCGCCGGTGACCTCGGAAGCAATCTCTGCCAGGGACGCAACGCGCCAGTTGCCGGATAGGTCAACTTCGGTGCCCTGATAAGTGATGACCTCGTGTCCCTCCTCGCAGCCGCAAGCCTTACGGGCAATCTCCTGGAAGAGGTTCTGGGAAAGCTCGCGCATGCCGGCCAGGTCAGAGTAGGCGGCATATGCCTCCATAGAGGTGAACTCTGGGTTGTGCGTGAGGTCGGTGCCCTCATTTCTGAACTGGCGACCAAGCTCGTAGACGCGCTCAAGGCCGCCAACAAGCAGGCGCTTCAGTGGAAGCTCGGTTGCAATGCGCAGGTAGTTCTCGGTGTTCAGCGCGTTGTAGTGCGTAATGAACGGCTTTGCGTTTGCGCCGCCAAGAATCTCCTGAAGAACAGGGGTCTCAACCTCCATGTAGCCGTCTGCCTCCATGAACTGACGGATGATGGAGATGATCTGGGAGCGCTTGCGGAACACGTCGCGGACCTCGGGGTTCATAATGAGGTCAACGTAGCGCTGACGATAACGGACCTCGCGGTCGGTGAGGCCGTGGAACTTTTCAGGCAGAGGACGCAGCGACTTAGAGAGAACCTCCAGCGAGGTGACTGCCAGGGAAAGCTGGCCGCGGCGCGTACGCATGATAGCGCCGGTTGCGCCGATGATGTCGCCAAGGTCGAGAAGACCCAGGAGCTCCCAGTTCTTCTCGTCAAGGTTGTTGATGCGGCAGAAAAGCTGAATCTGGCCGGTGTAGTCCTCTACCACGACAAACGCGATCTTGCCCTGGTTGCGGATGGCGCGGATGCGGCCGGCGACGGAATAGACTTCCTCGCCAGTCTGGCCGTCCTCGAGGTCAGCGTAGCGCTCCTCCAGCTCAGCGACGTGAGCGGTGACGGTGGACTTGATTGGGTATGGGTCAACGCCGGCGTCAAGCAGTGCCTGGCGACGGGCTTTGCGCTGGGCGCGCTCGTCATTTATGGAAGCCTCTGAGGTGGCCTCGGTTGCGTCGACGTTCTCGGCGGCGGTTGCGTCAGCGGCGGCCGAGCTACCAGCGATGTTGTTCTCTACTTCGGACATGTATCCTCCACGTAAAAACGCCCCGCGCCAGACGGACACGGGGCGACCAAAATCTTTTGTGCCAGTCTAGCGAGTAATAGAGGTAATGGTGTACTTCTTCACCTTGCCGTTTGGCGTGGTGAACTCAACCTCGTCGCCCTTCTTATGACCAATAAGAGCCTCGCCAGCTGGGGACTCGTTAGAGATCTTGTGCTCAAGGGAGTTAGTCTCAGTAGTACCAACAATTACATATTTAGTTGTCTTGCCTTTTGCATCAGCAAGCTCGACGGTTGTGCCGATTGCAACAGTGACGTTGCGCTTGCTGCCGCCCTCGACAACCTTTGCGACAGAGAGAATCTGACGAATCTCGTTGATGCGGGACTCGTTGTGAGACTGCTCTTCTTTTGCAGCATCATACTCGGAGTTCTCAGAAAGGTCGCCGAAACCACGAGCCTCTTTGATGCGCTCAACAATCTCGTCGTGTTTCTCGCCCTCACGATAAGCCAGCTCATCGACAAGCTTCTGACGGCCTTCTGGGGTAAGTACAATCTCTTTAGTAGTGTCCATCGTGTTCTTTCTGTTGATGGGTCAAGTAGGTCTATACGTGTGAGATGGGGTTACTCAGCCTTTTTGGACTCTTCGTCCTCAACGAGCTCAGCCTCTGGCTCCTTGGCTTCTTCCTTGGTCTCAGACTCCATGCCCTCACGAACGCTCTTGACGGTCTCGCCGACAGCCTTGCCGAGCTTTGGAAGGTTCTTAGGTCCAAAGATGACCATAACAACGCAAACAATAATCAGAAGCTCAGGAATACCAAGTCCTAAAATCATATAAACCCCCAGAAAATCTTTTCCTGTAAAAGCGTTCAGAAAAAACGCCGTATCGGCTAGTATAACCGAGGGAAACCTTACTAACAAGGAATTAACATGGTCTTACATGATTTTTGGACATTTTTTATCTGGTCGACCGTAGCGGGGCTTGCCGTTATTGGTATTTACCAGCTATTTCTGTTAATTCTGCGCGCTCGAGGCGTTTTTGTGACGCGTACCAAATTTGGCCTCACGATGATCTTTGACTCCGAGGACGCCGACGGTACGCCCATTAGGCTGCTCAATGTTAATGGCACCTTCCAGTCTGTGAGCTACATTGCACCTGAGCTGCGCTTTGAGCTTTGCGTCCACTATCACCGCATGATGGCAAAGGTTATCCAGCAGGTGTCTGCTCGGGGTCACGTAGTAGTCATGGGCGGCGGAGGTTTCTCGCTGCCAAAACACCTGGCTACGCACATGAGCGGCGGCGTAATTGACGCGATTGAGATTGATCCAAAGATAGTCTCGCTTGCACGTGAGCATTTCTTTTTGGACGAGGCTCTAGCTGCGGCTTCAAGTGAGCTACGAGTCATGGAAGATGATGCGTGGAGGGTGTTGCAAGACGCAGATGCTAGTAGCATTGACGTGCTGGTAAACGAAGTGTTTGCTGGTCGGAAGTCGCTTGGACCCCTGGGAACAGCGGCGGGCGCGCAAGTGGTTAAAGAAAAACTTGCAGATGGCGGTGTATATCTGGCTGATGTTCGCTGTCCGATCGAAGGCCACGGGTCTACGCTACTTCCCCAGGTGGCAAACGTCTTTGCGCAGGAGTTTGCGCACGTCGCGTATGTGCCCGAGTGGCCTGATACTCCTAAAACACCAGGTAACAACCTCTTAATTGCAACTGATGCGGATATTGCGCTTCCCGAAGGCGCTGTTGTGGTGAAATAACGTCACTTTGAGGGCTGACCGCTATCCAATTGACCGAGCAACATCCAATCACCTGAGAAAATTGCATATTCCACCTTGTTTATGCGGAGTTTTGTATCAAAAATTTGACTCACCAAAATTCAACCCCTCTTTTGGGTAAAAAATCCGTTTAGTTGGAAGTCAAATCACGATCACGGAAATTCCTAACTTGTGTTTGCGCAGGTGACAAAAAGTGTCCATATTTTGCTATTTTTATCCGTAACAAAACCGCAGTTAAATGGCTTGCATAAAAACTAGTCGCTACTGCATATTCCAACTAAACGCATTTTTTACCACTTGCATGACAAGCGCTCAGCAAAACCGCAGTTGGCATTAAATCGGTCTTACATTTATCCGTTAAAACGATTCTTACAAACGGATTTGAAAACATCACCTTGAGATTTGAAAACACGACCTTGTCAGTTTGACTAAATTTATATATGCACTGGTGAACATATATGTTTAGCAAGAAAATTTTTCAAAAAAGAAGGGGATTTCTTCTAATTCTCGTAAATACGTAACAGAATATGGGTATTGTTATCGCAGATAGAAAACATATTCTATCTGCGCCAAATACGGCAATTATTAAAGCTGATGCGCTAAGGAGGCATCATGAAGACGGGTTTTGAACTACTGAATGATCCATTTTTGAACAAGGGAACCGCTTTCACGCAGGAGGAGCGTCAGAAGTATGGCCTGGTAGGACTTCTACCTCCAAACATTCAGACCATCGAGGAGCAAGCTGAACAGGCATACGTGCTTTTCCAGCAATATCCTGACCTCGAGACAAAGCGTCACTATCTCATGAGGCTTTTCTCCGAGAACCGCACGCTGTTCTACAACCTGTTCTCCAAGCATGTTGAAGAGTTCATGCCTATTGTCTACGACCCAACTATTGCTCCGGATATTGAGCAGTATTCTCAGCGCTATGTCGATCCACAGTATGCATGTTTCCTATCAGTTGATCGTCCTGAGGACCTTGAGACCTCGCTGAAGAACGCAGCCGCAGGTAGAGACATCGACCTGATTGTCGTCACCGACGCAGAAGCAATCCTGGGTATTGGCGACTGGGGCACCAACGGCGTCGAAATTTCCGTCGGTAAACTCATGGTTTACACTGCCGCAGCTGGTGTTGACCCTAATCGCATCATGCCTGTTGTTATTGACGCTGGCACCAATCGCCAGGAACTTCTCGATGACCCGCTATACCTGGGCGAACGCCACAAGCGCGTTGATGAAGATCGCTATAACGCATTCATTGACAACTTTGTAACCACCGTCGAGAAGCTCTTCCCTAACCTCTACCTGCACTTCGAGGACTTCGGCCGCTCGCACGCTGCAGCAATCCTGGACCGCTACAAGAACACCTACCCTGTCTTCAACGACGACGTCGAGGGCACTGGTATTGTTACCCTTGCAGGCATCCTCGGCGCCCTCAATATTTCTGGCGAGAAACTCGTCGACCAGGTATATCTCTGCTTTGGTGCAGGAACTGCTGGTTGCGGCATCGCTGATCGTGTGCTGCAGGAATTTGTGGACCAGGGAATGGATCGCGAAGAGGCTCGAAAGCGCTTCTACCTGGTAGATCGTCAGGGCTTGCTCTTCGACGATATGGACAACCTCACTCCACAGCAGAAGCCATTTGCTCGCAAGCGTTCTGAGTTCGCAAATGCTGACGAGCTCACCAACCTCGCAGCCGTTGTAAAGACGGTCCACCCAACAATCATGGTTGGCACCTCTACCGTTCATGGCGCCTTTACCGAAGAGATTATTCGTGAGATGGCAGCTCATTGCGAGCGCCCCATGGTCTTCCCTCTGTCCAACCCAACTAAGCTTGCGGAGGCAACCGCCCAAGACCTGCTGACCTGGACAGACGGTCGCGCACTTGTAGCCTGCGGCGTTCCATCCGATGACGTCGAGCTCAACGGTGTAACTTACCAAATTGGTCAGGCTAACAATGCTCTCATCTACCCTGGTCTTGGACTGGGAACCCTCGCCGCAAAGGCTCGTCTGCTCACAGACCAGATGATTTCCCTGGCAGCTCACTCGCTTGGTGGAATCGTCGACACCACAAAGCCGGGCGCGGCAATTCTTCCTCCAGTCTCCAAGATTACCGAATTCTCCGAGCGTATTGCCGTCGGCGTTGCAGAAGAAGCAATCAAGCAGGGTCTGAACCGCGAGCCAATTGCCGATGCAAAAGAGGCAGTTGACGCCCTTAAGTGGTTCCCTGTCTACAAAGAGTTAGAGGCATAGAATGTCTGTCTTTTTGACATCGCTACAAAATGTATTGCCCATCATTTTGATCATTGTGCTGGGTTATGTACTGAGGAAGATTAACTGGCTCAACGAGACATTCGCTGGTCAAGCATCTAAGCTCATCATGAATGTGGCGCTTCCTTCCTCTATTTTTGTAGCGGTACTAAAAAACTTGTCTCTCAATCAGCTGCTCCAGCTTGGTCCCTCGGTGCTTATTGCAGCGATTAGCTTTGCTTTGTCTTATGTCGTAGGATTTTTGGTTATCAACGTTTTCCGCGTCCAACCAGGTCGCCGAGGCTTGATGCTCAATACCTTTGCAAATGCCAACACCATCTTCATTGGTATGCCGCTTAATCTTGCGCTCTTTGGCGAGCATGCCGTACCGTACTTCTTGGTGTACTACATCATGAACACTATTTCTACCTGGGCAATTGGAATCTTCTTCATTTACGGTGATCCAATGCCAACAGAAAATGATGGCGAGAAAAACAACGCAGCTGAGCACAAATTCAATATCAGCAAGTTGTTACCACCACCATTGCTTGGTTTCTTAGTAGCCCTCGTTTTTCTCGTGTTCAACATCCCTGTTCCAGCAGTTGTAAACACTGGTCTTACGTATTTAGGCAACCTAGTAACGCCACTTTCTCTGATTTATATTGGCATTATTTTGCAGGAGACGGGACTCTCAAGCATTCGAATTGACCGTGACACGGCAATTACGCTTATTGGTAAATTTGTTATTGCCCCGCTTATTATGGTCGGCGTAATCATGGCATTTACC
>JABZHU010000136.1:0-3428 GCA_015258705.1 Atopobium sp.
GGTTTGCAGCCATAACGTATTGACGCAGGTTCTTGGGCTCAAAACCAAAGTGACGAAGCTCGCTACAAAGACGGATGAGCGTAAGGTCTTTTCCGTCCACAAGATCTCTACCATGAGGAGAGCGCTTTAAGGTAATAACGCCTGCCTCAGAAAGCTGACGAACAAAGCCTACAGAACATCCCACAATCTCTGGAATGCGATCAATGGCGTGATATTTTTGAACAACCTCAGGGTCATCTACAGGCACCACAATGGCATCAGCGTGCGTTGCACCAAGAATTGCCTGAGATACTTGCTTTCCATCAAGCTGAGGTTGAGCCTGGCGAGAAGAACTTTGAGCTTCAGGTGTAGCCTGAGCATCGGATACGCTAGCCTTATCAGACTGAACCTGGACCTGTTGTTCAGCTTCAGGGTTTTTATCTTGTCTATCAAGCTCTTCTTTAATAACTGAGAGCGGCATAAAACGGCTTTTCTGCAGATACAGAATAGTCTCAAGACGCTTAACATCTTTCTGAGAATACAGACGATAACCACCAGCAGTTCTGGTGGGAGTAAGTAAGCCCTCATCCTGCAGATATCTAACTTTAGAAACACTCAAGTCAGGATAGAGAGTCTGTAATTTCTTGACTACTTTACCAATGGTAAGAAAGCCTGAATCAGCCATAAAGCTATCCTTTAACCTTAAGCTGAAACTCTACTGGTGTGGAAGACCATGCGGAAGGTGCCAATCTGAATGGTTGAACCGTCACGCAGTGTAGCTTTGTTAATGATGGCGCCATCAACCCAGGTACCATTGAGAGAATCAAGGTCCTCAATAGTTGCGTAACCAAGTGCAAGATTTGAGAGGTCAATAGTGGCATGGTTTCTAGAAACTGTCATGTCATTCAAGAAAACGCTGCTCTTTGGGTCTCTACCAAGAGAAATCTGTGGGAGATTAAGCTCAAAAGTTTGACCAGTCTGTGGTCCCTTAACAATAGTAAGGACAGGATGAGCTGGCTTTTGTTGAGCCATAAGGTCTGGAACCGTAGCGTCAGCTGATGGCATGCGGAAAATCTCTGTTGAGTCTGGTGACTGCTGTTTGATGTCGTCAGTTGACATGGTTTCTCCTTAATTTGGTTACATCATAATAATAACGCTTAACGACACGCAATGCAGTCCATTTCGATGAGCGCACCAAGTGGCAACGCAGAAACTTCAACAACTGCTCGACCGGGTGCAGGAAGAACAAAGTACTGCCTATAAATCTCATTTACCTTAGGCAAATCATTTATATCAGCAAGGTAGATAGTTGTCTGAGCTACATCAGAAAGCGTGCAGCCTGCCTCTGCCAGAATTGACTGAGCAAGATGGATGACACGGGTAGTTTGCTCTTCAATTCCACCGTCAATAAGTTTCTTTGGGTCTTCTGCAGAAACTGCAATTTGACCAGTTACAAAGACTAATCTTCCCGCTGTAGTACCCTGCGAGTATGGTCCCATAGGAGCTGGAACACCTACTGCATTGATTGCATATTTCATAGAAGATCTCCCCTTGTACCAATGAAATCAGCAGAGGCTCTAAGCAAACCCCAACCTTCAAGTTTATCTTTAGCTAATACTACTTTAGTGTTAGTTGCAAGTTCTGAAAACCATGGAAGATATGTTGTAAGGCCCTCAATGAGTTGCTTATGTCCAAGAGGATGAACCATCTCAAAAGAGAGCAGGCTCCTAAAAAGAATTACCGTATGCACCGGTGGAACCATAACCAGATATGCAGGAACTTTCTTGGTTGAAACATTGGCTACAAGAGCTGGGATTGTCTGGTCAAGCATAAGGTTACATAGTTTAGAGTCTTCTGGGAGTTGTTGTTCACCCAGATAATCCATGAGCACCTTTTTTGCCTTTTTACCAGCTAGAAGAAGTGGCGTGAGTAGCGGAGTTGCATCGTCTAACGACACCTCAGCATAAGGAGTTACGCCGTTTTGCTCGACAGAAGCAATGATAGAAAGCCATTCTTCAAGAACAAGTGAGCGCTCAGACGCGTCAAGTACCACGTACTCGTTTTGCCCAGATCTGGCGAGAAGACCAATGGAAGACAACGATCCGTCTCCTGTGAGCGCGCACTCAAACGAGGTCTCTCCCACCTCAAGCTGTTTACCTGCAAAGACGGCTTCAACAAAATTTTGAGCCACTGTTCCGCTAACAAGCGTGTAGCTGATACCGCTCAGGTCAACAAGAGCGCAGTCTTTCAGAGCCTCCTCAAGGGGTTTCTCGCCATAAAAAGACTGGGCTAAGTTAAAGCCTTCAGTTGAGGTTGAGAATTGTGCTCCAAGATACTCAAGTTCGGTATGAAGGATAGAGCGTTTCTGCTCAGACATTAGTTTCTCCCAAAGAGATACGGAGCAACCGAATAGAGGTCAAAGAGGTTGTAAGCCGGAATAGTCCAAAGTGTAAGGTGTGCCTGCGTCATGGTGGTACCTACCTGCGCGGAATCCTGAGACCAGTCAGTTGAAGAAACCATCTGGTTATTGGCTACAGGATAGTTAGGTGAAAGCATTGAGGTCTGGTAGGTAAAGTCTTTAGATCCAGGCCAAGCCATATACGTGGTAGAAGTTGATGGCTTAACAACTGCAGAAAGCAAGAAGTTGTCCTCGCTCGTGCGGATCTGAACAATTTGGTCAGCACGTTGAATACTAACGCGATTGTAATTGCGATAAGCCCAGTTCATTAGAATGGCTGTATCGTCAAAACGACCTTGAGTAGTCTCGCAACCAAGCACGCAGGTATACAGCGTAATGTTTCCGCGCATGGAAGCTCCTAAGAAGGCGGTACCAGAGTCCTCTGCACCTGTTTTAATGCCGAGAAGACCGCGGTAGGTGTCCATAAGATCATCGGTTGAGTGGAACGTACGCTGCTCCCCTCCCACCGTTGTAGTGTATGACCTGGTGTGCACTGCGCTTGCGATGAGTGGATAGTGCTCGCGCGCATAACGACCCATCAGAGCAAGGTCTCGCGCCGTTGAATAATGACCATCAGCATCGAGGCCGTGAGGATTCTGGAACTGCGTGTGAGTCATGCCAATCTCAGCAGCCTTCTTGTTCATTTGATCAACAAAGGCCTGCTGAGAGCCAGATACGTTGATGGCAATGTTATAAGCCGCATCGTTTGCCGAATACACAAGCATCATCATAATGAGTTGTCTAAGTGTTGGAGTATCGTCCGAGGTCAAACCTGCAACCTGAGAGCCTTCTTCAAGATCTGGAACGGTAATCTTGCAGGGCTCATCAAGGTTAACACCCGAATCAAGCGCAACAATTGCGGTCATAACCTTGGTAATGGATGCCATAGGAAGCTCTTGATCTGGATTTTTGCTCCAGAGAACGTTTCCTTGTGCATCAGTAACAATGGCGGTAGTTGCCTCGGTAAGTTTTGGCTCATCTGTTACAGAAG
>JABZHU010000137.1:0-3419 GCA_015258705.1 Atopobium sp.
GTAAATGTACTCAGCCTTCATGCACTTTTCTGGCTCGCAATTCCAAGCCTCACTGATAGAGCTCACGCATCACCGCAGAAACCATGTGTTATCTGCGCCAAGTCAAGCTAGAGCAGCAAAACCGTATATACTCGAATGAAGCGTTATCTGGCGAGAAGCCCCGTGTGCTCGGAACCCTCGTGGATCCGTCACTCGCCACGGACCCACTGCTCGTCACGGACCCGCCGCCCGTCACTCGTCGCACGTCACCGCCCCGAGACCAGGAAGGAAGCCTATTGGAGACATTTGAATTTGTGCTCATAGTTTTGACCTGCGTCGTAGCTTCCTCGGTTATAGACAAGTTTGTCGACGTCTCCATCCCCGTTATCCAGGTTGTTATCGGCCTGTTAGTTGCGCTCATTTTGCCCAGTGTCCAAGAGATTCACCTAGAGTCCGAGCTCTTTATGCTGCTCTTCATTGCCCCACTCCTGTTCAACGAGACGAGAGAAACCAACATTCGTGCACTTCTCCTTAACCTGAACAGCATTTTGTCACTGGCAATTGCACTGGTGGTTGTCAGCGTTCTTTCGGTCGGCTACGCCCTCCATCTGATGGTCCCCTCAATCCCTCTAGCTGCGGCGTTTGCGCTAGCCTCAGCGTTAGGACCAACTGATGCAGCCACGGTTACCGCACTCAAGTCCAACATCCACCTGACCCATCGCCAGCAGACGCTTCTCTCGGGAGAGTCCTTGATTAACGATGCATCCGGAGTCGTTGCATTCCAATTCTCCGTAGCTGCGGCTGTAACGGGTGCGTTCTCGCTGGTAGACGCAGCGGGATCTTTCACGGTGCTTTTTGTAGGCGGCGTGGCAATGGGAATTGTCACTGGCTTTGCCTTCTCTGCCATCAACGCAATGCTTGGCAGGTTGGGTTACGAGGACACCGTCGCAAACGTTCTCTATGAAGTATTGACACCGTTTCTTGTCTATCTTCTTGCCGAAACCTTCCACGTTTCTGGCGTTTTAGCTGTTGTAGCGGCTGGCTTGGTGATTGCACTACCTCGCAGGCAGAACAACAACGCTCTATTTGCAAGGCAAAAACTAGTCTCAGATTCCACGTGGAAAGTCATCAGCTTCCTCATCAACGGTACCATCTTTGTCTTCCTAGGAATGCAGCTCCCCCTTGCCGTACTTCCTGGCACCAACGGCGGCCTGAATATCCTGCAGATTTTGGGCATCGTGATTGCAATTACCCTGTTCATGCACGGTGTCCGCTTTGCGTGGCTCTACGCGCTGGAAACTCATAAGCTCCACAAGGGCGGTCATCTCTGCACCGGAAAAGACGCCGTCGACGGCGAGAATGACCTCGCAGGTAGCAGCTCCGACGGCGAGAAGCCCGACCAGCCGCTCGCTGAACTGGGCTCGGAGCAAACCTCGGAGCAGATCGATGACCAGCCAAAACCAACGTGCGCCATAAAGCCCATCTCCATCACGTCGGCCGAGCTCATCAAAAACGTGCTGGTCACCACCATCGCGGGCGCAAAAGGCGCGGTAACGTTGTCGATCATCCTCACCCTGCCGATGATGACCCAGTCTGGAGCAGCGTTTCCGCAGAGGGACCTTCTAATCACTATCGCCGCCGGCGTTATTCTCGCCACGTTACTTTTAGCGGACAATCTGTTACCCGTGCTATCAAAGTCCCCTGAAGCAGACTCTGATCTGCCCGAACGTCTTCACAAGGGAGAGATTGCCGTTCTTGAGGCAACTCTTGGCGAGCTCAGGAGCATGTTGCAGTCAGAAAACGCCAAAGCAAAGTATCTACCTGCGCTTCGTTTGACTATCACGCGCTATACCAACCGCTTGTTTGCCTCTCGTATCACGGTCCCTGGCTCGGGCGAACTTGTCAAAAAGCTGGTCCTTCACGAGACAGAAGTCCAGCAGAAATGCCTCGAGGAGCTACGCGAGCGCCATATTAAAACGCACAACCCCATTCCGTGGGATCAAATTGTTGATGACATTACTTCAATCCGCAGGTCAGTAGGCTATTACGGACCTATTGCAAATATTGCTGCAACAACAAACCACCGCTCGCGGATTGCCGTTGCCCTTCACGAGCTTAAGCTGGCAGCGCAACGCATCATCGACGGCGAAATCAGGCACCTTGAGGACGCAGACCAGTCCTACTACCAGGCGTGTTTATACGCACTTGAGATGGAATACGCCGAGCTTGATGACCTGGAACGCATTGCTAACGGTGACGATGAGAAGCTTGCGGTCATCGCATCTAATCTAATGATTGACCACGAATCAGCAATTGAGTCCATCTGGGGCCGCATCAACATCAATGATGAGCATGACTCCAGCACCACCCAAGTCTCCTACCTGCTGCCTTACAACCTGAGCTCACACAAGATGTCGCCTCACTTTAGGCAGCAGATTGCGGACGCTCGAAAGTACGCCGATGACGTGGCAGAAAACGCCCTGCGCATTGAGCTGGACCAGATTTCGCGCCTGCAGTTTGAGGGTGTCATCGACCGCGAGGTTGCCTCTCACCTGCGCGAAAACGTCTACTACCTGCAAATGACGTTGAGTGAGTAGCATGAGCGCTACACCAGACACGCATCCCACCGCCGATGCGGCTACACGCCCCACCGCAGACACAGCTACACACCCCGCCAACCCCGTGGCGAGAAAAACAATCATCTCCGGACTTTCCATCCACACGCAAATGTCCTCTGTAGCTGGAGCTCCCGTTGTCTACCTCTTGGGTGACGTGGCCGACAACTCCCCCATTCAGGTACCTGAGGGCGTCAGCCTAGTAAATATTGGCGTTGACCTGTGGGAAGAGAACTTCTCGCCCTGGTGTGCCCCGCGCGTTTTTGCCAAGGGTCCCAACTTTGGCGACGGCGCTCAAAAAACGCTCGATACCCTTATCAACCAGGTCATCCCCTGGGCGGAGTCGGAGCTCGCCGAGTCACCGGCGTATAGGATGCTTGTGGGATACTCGCTTGCAGGCCTATTCAGCCTCTGGGCCGGCGTGTCCCAGGCTGGCGTGTCGCAGTCCGGCGTATCGCAGCCTATCCCAACCTTCCAGCGCATCGGAGCTGTCTCGGGATCGTTTTGGTTCCCAGAGCTTTTGGACTACGTAGATCGGCAGCTCAGCGAAGGAGCGGTCGGGCTCACACACGCCTATCTTTCGCTGGGTGACCGAGAAGCACGAACCCCCAATCCACAAATAATGCACGTGCGAGAAAACGCCGAACTTCTCGCCAGCAAGCTGGAGAACGCAGGAATTACCTCGACGTTTGAGCTCAATCGCGGAAACCACTTCCAAAACGTTGAGGGAAGAATGCAGAAAGCCCTGGACTGGCTGGTCAAATAGGGTAAGATTCTTCAGAACGCACGTGTCAAGAGAGGTTTTATGCCCAATCAACAGCAATT
>JABZHU010000138.1:0-3392 GCA_015258705.1 Atopobium sp.
TTCTGAACAAGAATTATCGTTGGCTCACTCTGGCATTTCTCATGACTGCTGTCATTTATGTGGCAAGTCTTTCTGAGATTCTTCCTATTAAGAGGTTCTTCTCGGGATTTTGGTATACCGATCCAGAAAGAACCGCCGCGATGGTGGCAATAGCAGCAGTTCCTGTTGCAATTATTGGCATGGAAACCGCCATTACGCTTGTATTTGACTTCATTAAATACGTTATTAAGACGGTCAAAGAAAAAGGCAACAAAGGCGAGAAAAACAACTCAGAGAATTCTGCTTGCACCATTTCTGCAAATGGAGATCAATCATCCTGTAAGCCCTGCATGTTTATTAAAAACTCCGGCATTCTCATGTGCATTATTGCTGTGTTGTGGGGTTGTGCACTCCTAAGTCCTTGGGATTTAGCAAGCCTGCCCAGAAGAGAACGCAGTGAGCTTCGCTGGGGAATCATTTGGCTTAATGAGGTCTTTGAGCCTCGTGAGCATACAACTTATAAGGCAAGTGAGGATGAGTTTGTAAGAAGAGCTCTGCAGATTGTTGGCGATGATTTGGTGGTCAATAATCCTTACGATGGCTCGCTTGTTCTGAACTCACTTTATGGCATGAACATTTTCTACCGGGCAAAGGTAGAATCGGAAGAATTGCCACAAAGTGTAATTATTCGTACAAAGCTTAATGAGGTAGCTACTAATCCAGAGGTTCAGCAGGCGGTCCGAGAAACTGGAGCAAGATATGTCCTGTTGCTCGACTTGGAAAATCCAGCTTTGTTAGGAAATCAAAGCTATTTCTTCTCAGGCCTACAAATCACCGATAAAGATCCTGGATTTGAGGTTGTTCTTCGAGAAGGTCCTTACAGACTATATAGAATTACGGCCGTTGAATAGGACTTTGGTAAGCTTACGTATGAGCGTTATTCTAAGTACCATTGCGCGAGAAACTCGATTGATGAGGAGTAGATTGTGAAAGGCATTATTCTTGCAGGAGGTAGCGGTACCAGGCTTTATCCCCTGACAACCGTTACATCTAAACAGCTTCTGCCTGTTTATGACAAGCCAATGATTTACTATCCTCTGTCTACTCTTATGCTGGCGGGGATTAGAGATATCTTGGTTATCTCCACGCCTCGTGATCTGCCCAATTTCGAGAAGCTCTTGGGTGACGGTTCTGATTTTGGCATCTCCATCAGCTATGCTGAACAGCCTTCACCTGATGGATTAGCTCAGGCATTTGTTATTGGTAAAGAGTTTATTGGTGATGATGCTGCAGCTCTGATTCTTGGAGACAACATCTTCTTTGGAAACGGCCTTTCAGGTCTTGTCAGAAAGGCTGCTCAGCAGGCTCAGACTGCTGGTCGCGCTACCGTTTTTGGTTACCACGTTGATGATCCAGAGCGTTTTGGTGTTGTTGAGTTTGATAAGAATTACAACGCCATTTCAATTGAAGAAAAGCCAGCTCACCCAAAGTCTAATTACGCGGTCACTGGACTTTATTTCTATGATCAGCGTGTTACCGATCTGGTAAAGCAGGTTCAACCGAGCGCACGTGGAGAGTATGAAATCACTGACCTCAATCGTCTGTATCTTGAGGATGGCACGCTTGACGTTGTCACACTTGGCCGCGGTTTTGCATGGCTTGATACAGGAACTATGGAGTCACTCTTTGAGGCATCAACCTTTGTCCGTACCGTTGAAACAGCTCAGGGTCTGCCGGTAAGCGTTCCAGAAGAGATTGCTTTTGAGAATGGCTGGATTGATAGCTCAAAACTCATTGAATGTGCAGAACGCTACGGTAAATCTACGTATGGCGAGCACCTCAAGAGCGTTGCAGAAGGACGTATCCTTCCTTCTGGAAAGGGAGAGTAGTATGCACGTTCTTATTACCGGTGCGCATGGCCAGTTAGGCAACGAGCTCAAATGTCTTTTTGAGTCCGGTATCTCTGAGATTGGCTCAATTCCAGAGGTTTTTGTTAAACCAGATGTTGATTATACCGACGCAGACGAGCTTGACATCACTAGCGCTGAGGCAGTTAATACATGGTTTGACCAGCATGAACGCTATGACGTTGTTATTAACTGTGCTGCTGCAACAAATGTAGATGGTTGCGAGAGCAATTTTGAGATGGCGTTTGCGGTAAATGCGCTTGGCCCTATGAATCTTGCACGAGCTTGCCGCTCTACACAAACAAAGCTTGTTCAGGTATCCACTGATTATGTTTTTAGCGGTAAGGAAAGCTCTCCTCGAACGGAACAAGATGCTCCTTGTCCTGTTTCTGCTTATGGTCGATCCAAATTAGCAGGAGAGGGACTTGCGCTGGCCGCAAATGCTCAAACGTTTGTGGTTAGAACGGCGTGGCTTTATGGTTATGTTGGCAAGAACTTTGTGGCAACCATGCGCACCCTTGGTGCAAAGTATCCAGAGATTAGTGTTGTTGATGATCAAGTAGGTAATCCTACCAGCGCAAATGATTTGGCACATACAATCTTGTGCATTGCAGCTACTGAGAACTATGGCATCTACCACGCAACCAATGAGGGAACATGCTCATGGGCTGATTTTGCCGAAGCTATTATGGCTGGCAGTAATCTTGATTGTAAGGTTGCTAGAGTAACTTCTGCTCAGTGGAAAGAGATGCACCCAGAAAGCGCTTCTCGCCCCGCATATTCATCTTTGGTAAATGGGCATCTTGAGAGTACCATTGGAAATTGTATGAGGCCTTGGCAAGAGGCTCTTGCGACATATCTTTCGAAGGTAGAAAGAGGTTAGTGTGAAGACCTATTTAGTAACTGGTGGAGCTGGATTTATTGGTTCAAACTTCATCCACTACATGCTTAGAAGAAATCAGGACATTCATATTTTGAACGTGGACGCCCTGACCTATGCTGGTAACCTTGAGAATCTTTCGGAATATGATCAAGACCCTCGCTACACCTTTGCCCACGTAGACATTAGGGATAAAGAGGCTCTGACACAGCTGTTTGAGACTCATCATCCCGATTATGTTATCAACTTTGCTGCAGAGAGCCACGTAGATCGCTCCATTGAAGATCCAGGTGCCTTCGCCGATACTAATGTCATGGGTACTGTTGCGCTTTTGAGCGTTGCAGAGTCTTTCTGGAATGATGGCCAGGGTTCTTACGGAGACCACAGATACTTGCAGGTTTCTACTGATGAGGTCTATGGCTCTCTGCCACTTGATGATCTAAAGGCATTTTTCCGTGAGACCACACCTTTGAGTCCACACAGCCCCTACTCTGCATCTAAGGCTTCTGCAGATATGTTTGTAAAAGCCTGGCATGATACATACGGATTTCCTGCGGTAATCACGCGTTGCTCTAACAATTACGGCCCCTATCAGTTCCCTGAGAAGCTCATTCCTCTGATGATTG
>JABZHU010000018.1:0-14404 GCA_015258705.1 Atopobium sp.
AATTTATTTACTAGCAACGCCTAAAAACGTGGCATTTGACCTCCGCCAAAGCCCATATTCTTCATCATGGACTCCATGGCACGGCGACCCTTCTTTGCATTACCGCCCTGAGTCATAGCCTTCATCTTGCCCATCATCTTATTCATCTCTCCCCACTGGCGAATAAGTTGATTAACTTCCTGAACACTACGACCAGAACCCATGGAAATACGACGACGGCGCTGACCGTTAATAATCTTTGGACGCATGCGCTCTTCCTTGGTCATGGAATGAATGATAGCTTCAATCTTTCCCATTGAACTATCGTCCACACCACCCTGCTGGGCCATCATGCGGTCACCACCAGGTAGAGCACCAATAAGCTTTGCAAGACCGCCCATCTTGCGAATTTGGTTCATCTGATTGAGCAGGTCATCCATAGTAAAGCCTTCGCGCAACATGCGCTCAGCATCTTCAACCTGCTTCTCATCTGCTGCCTGTTGGGCCTTCTCGACAATAGAGATAACATCGCCCATGCCAAGGATGCGCTTGGCCATACGATCTGGATGGAAAACCTCAAGTGAATCGGGTTTCTCGCCCATGGAAACAAACTTGATAGGCTTGCCGGTAACCTCACGTACGGAAAGTGCGCCACCACCACGAGCATCGCCATCAAGCTTGGACATGATAACGCCGTCAAAGTCTACGCGCTCGGCGAAGGTGCTAACAACATTGACAATATCCTGGCCGGTCATGGCGTCGACAACCATAAGAATCTGGTCTGGCTTGACGGCGCGCTTGATAGCAACGGCCTCTTCCATCATTTCTTCATCAATTTGGAGACGGCCAGCGGTATCGACAATTACCAGGTCGTTGAGGTGGTCAACAGCTTCCTGGATAGCCTGAGACGCAATAGCAACGGCGTCTTTGCCATCTCCACGATAGACTGGCACACCAATCTCTGAACCAAGCGTTTCAAGCTGATCTGCTGCTGCGGGACGGTGAACGTCGCAGGCGGCAAGCAGAGGATTCTTTCCCTGGGACTTAAGCAGGTAGGCAAGCTTTGCAGCTGCGGTTGTCTTACCGGAGCCCTGAAGACCAACGAGCATAATGACGTTTGGAATGCGGTTCTGTGCCAGCGTAAGCTTGGACTCAGTTGAACCAAGCAGTGCCGTGAGCTCATCCAGAACAATGCGGACAACATTTTGAGCTGGAGACAGAGACTCTAGCACGTCAGCGGTCATGCACTGCTCTTTACAGCGGCTGACAAACTCTTTAACTACCTTGTAGTTAACGTCAGCCTCGAGAAGAGCCATGCGAATTTCTCGCATTGCTGAATTGATATCGTCCTCAGTGAGACGGCCCTTTCCGCGCAGAGCGGAAAATGTATTTTGCAGTCTATCTTGCAGGCTGTTAAACATTACTGAACTCCCTCACCAACAAGTGCTTCACAGAATGAACGAGCATCAAACGTCTGAAGATCATCAATTGACTCGCCCACACCAATACGATAAATAGGCAGGTTAAGCTGGTTAGAAATTGCCAAAGCAATTCCTCCCTTTGCGGTGCCATCAAGCTTGGTAACAATAAGACCGTCCAAAGACAGGGCGTCATTGAACTCTTTTGCCTGATTAAGGCCGTTTTGGCCAGTAGTTGCATCAATAACCAAGACAACACTCACGGGAATATCCCCTGCGCGCTTTCTAGTTACCGAGACAACTTTAGCAAGCTCACGCATAAGATCGGATGAAGTATGCAGACGTCCGGCAGTATCAATAAGCACCAGCTCAGTGCCTTGTTTTTCTGCAGTCTCAACAACCTCAAAACAAACGCTTGCAGGGTCAGCACCACGCTCTCTGGTTACTACCTCAATACCAGAGCGCTCTCCCCATACCTGTAGCTGCTCAATTGCAGCTGCACGGAAGGTATCTGCACCACCAATCAAAGTCTTTACACCATTAGCATGTGCGCGGCCAGCAATCTTACCAACAGTGGTAGTTTTACCAGCACCATTAATGCCCACAAACAAGACAATAGAGGGCGTATCCGTAAAAGGATCTCTTTCTGCAACAGGAAACTCTGCCGTAAGGCGCTCTACAAGGGCGCGGCGAAGCTGATCGGAGCGCATAAGATTTTCTCGCGCTGCACGCTCGCGCAGGTCGTCGGTGACACGCATAGCCACCTCAGCGCCCATGTCTCCCATAACCAACGTATCTTCAAGGTCATCCCAAAAGTCTTCGGTGACCTCTCCACCCATATAAAAGATTTCGCTTAAAGTCTCACGAGAACGCTCAAGACCGCGGCGAAGATTGTCCATAAAGCCCATTAGATATCAACTACCTTTCCGGTTGTCTTATCAAGCCTCTGAGAGACAACATGGCTGACACCATCTGCCTGCATGGATACACCATACAGTACATCTGCCTGCTCCATGGTGCGCCTTTGATGAGAAATGACAATCAGCTGAGTGGTCTCTTTGAGCTGCTCAATGGCATCAAGCAGCTTGGAGAGGTTGGCGTCGTCGAGCGCGGCCTCAACCTCATCAAAAACGTAGAACGGAACAGTACGCGTTCTGTATACAGCAAAGAGCAATGCCAGGGCGGTGAGGCTCTTCTCGCCACCTGACATGAGCATCATCTTGGTAATGCGCTTACCGCGCGGCTGAGCCACAATCTCAATGCCTGTCTCGGAGAGATGGTCAGGGTCAGTAAGCTCAATGTGGGCGTGGCCTCCAGGGAACAGCATCGAGAAAATCTCGGAGAAGTTCTGGTTGACGCGGTCAAAGACAACAAGGAATCGACTACGCATCTTGCGGTCAATCGCCGAGATGATTTTCTTCAGAGAAGTTCGTGCGGCCTCTAAGTCAGCTACCTGCTCGTTAATGTAATCAGCACGCTCTTTGAGGCGCTCGTACTCATCCATAGCTACAGCGTTGACAGGACCAAGTGCCTCAAGCTGACTCTTGAGCGACGCAGCAAGGCGTTCTGCCTGCTCTCTATCTTCTGGCTCAGGAAGCGTCAATGCCTCGTCCAATGAGGCGCCCGTAGCAAGAATGGCCTCGATGGCGTTTTGAACCTGAACCTCAAGCTTGCCAATCTCAACGCTAATCTGGTTAGCGGCGTCTTTCTCTTTTTCTACCGCAAGCGCAGCTTCAGAAGCAGCGTCTTTTGCCTCAGAGATGGTCTCTCGCAGCGTCTCAGAGTCTGCCTCCGCCAACGACGCGCGATCCTTGAGCCTAGACGCCCACTCGAGCGCCTTCTGGTGCAGAGCATCGTAGCGCTTGTACAGCGGGTCTACGCGAAGCCTGATTACCTCAAGCGCGTGCGTTGCCTGTTTAGCAGCAGCAAGCTGCTCATCCAGCTGAGACAGACGCCTCTCAAGCTCTGCCTGGCGAGAAGCCAGACTTGTTGCGCGCTCTTTTGCAACAGTTAAGTCAGTCTTTGCATCCGAAAGCTCTCGGTTGGCCCTACCCTGTGCGCGAATGGCATCCTCATGCTGATCCTGCAGCTCTTTGAGCTCAGAAGCTAGCGACTCCATGCGAGTCTTAGCCTCTTCAGCCGCACGCTTGTGCTCATCAATGTGCGCACGAGCCTCTTGAGCGCGCTCTTTGGCCTGCTCTCGAGAAGTGCTCACCTGCTTCAGCTCAGCTTGAGAAGACGCAACCTGTCCCTCAAGACGGCCTCGCTCCGCAGCAATAGAGGTAAGCTCACCGTTGAGACGAGCAACCTCACCCTTGGACTGCGCGCTTTTCTCGCGAACTGAAGCCAGCTCATTCTCGCAGTTGGTAACTGCGGAGCAAGCAGCCTCAAGATGGCGTTTGAGGGAAGGAAGCGCACCCTCAAGCTCACGGATGCGACGCTTACGCTCAAGAGAGCCGTCCTCAGCATGAGATGTGTGTCCCAGGACCAGACGACCGTCTGGATAGAGCAGCGTGCCGTCAGGGAGCGCATAAAGCCCGCGAGGCTCAACTTTGCGAGCGGCGTAGGCACCACCAAGACTCTGAGCAACAAAAACGTGACCAAAGAGTGCCTGCACAAGAGTTTCGGCACCCTTCTGCGCGGATACGTGCTCAAGCAAAGACGTTGTATGTGCAGGCGCAGCAAGAGCTGGAGTTGCGTCAGAAAGAGCAACCAACGTAGCCTTACCATCCTCAGAAAGCGTCTGAACGCGCTCAAAGAGCGTCTGAATGTTTTGCTGCTTATCAACAACAAGCGCGGAAAGATCTTCTCCCAAAAGCTGCTCAACAAGGGCCTCAAACTCTGGCTGAACCTCAAGATAATCAGCAAGTCTGCCAGAAACAAGAGAAGCGATTGCTGCATCCGCAACAAGTTTTTCTGCCAGAGGACTTCCCTTTTGGACTTCCACATCAAGCGCACGAAGTGCCTCAAGCGTAGCTTCACTGCTTGAGAGCTCCTGGCGAGCAGTGCGCTCTGCCTCGCGAGCCGCCTCAAGCGCAGAAGCGCGCTCAGAAATCTCAGCGACAAACGCCTCGGACTCCTGACGAGCTTTCTCAAGAGCCGCAGTGAGCTCTGCTTCTTTAGCGCCACTATCTTCTAGAGCAGCACGAGCAATCTCAAGCGCTTCCGTAATCTGAGTCAACCTAGACTCAAACATCTGATCTTCTACCTGCGCATGAGCAATCTGCTCTTCAAGCTTTACATACGCAAGCGTCTCTTTGTCAGCGGTATTGCGCGCACTTCGCTCTGACGCGGTGCAGTCAGAAATCTTTACATCAAGAGCACGACGCTCGGCAATTGCCTGGTTAGCCGCCTCTTGGAGCGCGTTCACGCTCTCCGTCAGATCCGCAACCTTTGCACGAATTGTTGCCAGCTGACCAGAAAGCTCTTCATTCTCTTTTGCGGCGTCAGCCTTCTGCTTATCCATCACAGAAAGCTGCATACGCGTGTCAGAAAGGCGAGAAACCATGTTCTTGCCCTTCTCCTCCAAAAGACGCATGTCAGATCCCATACGACCAAGAATCTCTTGCATGCGACGGCGCTGCTCACCCAAGTCTCCAACAAAGAGACCCTTTTGCTCAAGAAGTGACTGGAGCTTTTCAAGCTCACGGTTTTTCTCGCCCGCACGATATTGTGCAAGCTCAATAGCAGCCTCTGCCTCTTTAGCGCGAGCCTCCAACTTTCCATGCGTAAACTGCAGCTGACGAAGGTCATCAACCGCAAGCTGAACCGTCAAATCTTTGAGCTGAGCAGACAGATCTTTAGCGCGAGAAGCCTTGTCTACCTGCCTCTCAAGCGGTTTAAGCTGGCGGGTAATCTCGCGAGAAACCACTTTGGCTCGCGTGAGATTCTCATCCATGGAAGAAATCTTGCGCTCCGCACGCTCTTTGCGGCGGCGATGCTTAGAGATATCTGCCGCCTCTTCAATGAGCTCACGGCGCTGTTCAGGACGGCTAGACAAAATGGAATCGAGTTTGCCCTGAGAAATAATGGAGTGGGTATCTTTGCCCAGACCAGAGTCATGCAAAATGTCCTGGATATCCATGAGTCTTGAAGGAGCGCCGTTAATCAGGTACTCAGACTCTCCAGAGCGATACATGCGCCTGGTGATGCCAATTTCAGAGAAATCAATAGGAATGGTGTGGTCGGAGTTATCCAGAACCAGCGTTACCTCAGCAACGCCCACCGCTCCCCTTGCTGATGAGCCAGAGAAGATGACGTCTTCCATAGCCTGGCCACGGAGCATCTTTGCGCTCTGCTCGCCTAATACCCAGAGAATTGCGTCAGAGACATTGGACTTACCCGAGCCATTAGGACCAACGACAACGGTAAGACCGGGGTCAAAAACCATCTGAGTTTTATCAGCGAATGACTTAAAACCCTTAAGTGTCAGCGATTTTAGATACACGGGTACAGGGTACCTTTCTACCTTAGGTGCATTTCTGCATCAGCATCAAGCGGAGCGTCATCCACACCAAGACGTACCAGTGCGTCTTGAGCGGCTTCTGACTCTGCGGCTTTCTTTGATGGTCCCTGTCCACGACCCACCTTAAGGCCGTCGACAAATACCACAGCGGTAAACGTTGGTGTGTGAGCAGGTCCACTCTCGCCAATAAGCTTATATTCAGGAGTAGCCTTGCCTTTAGCCTGTACCGCTTCTTGCAAACGAGATTTAGGGCTTACCGAACGAACTGCCAGCGCTGGAGAAATGTGAGGTCCAAGCGTACGAATAACAAAATCGTGCGTTGGATCAAAACCCGCATCAAGGTAGAGCGCGCCAACAATGGACTCGTAGACGTTCTCCAGAGCAGACTTCATGCCACGCTTTCCCGTGCCCTTCTCGGAAATTCCCATAACAATTAAGGGAGAAATTCCTAGAGCATCAGAGACAATGGAAAGCGTGTGGCCGGATACTAGAGAGATTTTCAACCTAGTAAGCTGGCCTTCATCCATATCTGGATAACGCTCAAACAGCTCCGTTGCAATAATGGCACCAAGAATTGAGTCACCCAGAAACTCCAGGCGCTCATACGAAGCAGAAACAGGCTTGCCCTCCACCGCCGAAGGGTGTGTGAGGGCAGCCTCGATAAGTTCTTTATTGGTAAATGTGTGACCGCAAATAGCTTCTGCAGCAGCTACTCGTTCGTGCAATTTCACGTATAAAACCTACTTAAGCAGCAAGAATAGCATCTACTGCGTCACCAACGGTAGCAATCTCATCGATGTTTTCTGCATCAAAGGTCATATCAAACTCTTGCTCAAGGTCTGTGACAAGCTGCAAAAGATCAAATGAGTCTGCACCAAGATCTTTAAATGAGGTACCCTCTGTGAGCTCAACGGAATCGTCAAGGTCCAGTGTCTCTCTAACAACGTCAATTACCTTTTCAAGTGTTTCTGTGCGATCCATACATCCTCCTTGCACACAACAATGACGCTATTAATTTTACCCCGTGAGGGACGTCTGTATGATGACATTACTAAAGCTGAAACAAACAATCTTAAAAAAGTAAAGCCCACAGAATTGTCCATGGGCTCCACCATAACTTATAAAAGATTTATGCAACAGGCGCTTTTACTACAGCTGAATTGACGAAGAGATTTTCTCAATTAAGTTAGCGCGCACTGCATTTGCTGCAGAAAGTGTTCCTGCGCACACAGCAGAAGAGCTGGTAGCACCATGTCCTTTAAGTACAGGTGCAGAAACACCTAGCAAGAAGGCGCCACCAACAGAATCTCCTGAAAGTTCCGCTGCTGTAGCCTTCAGAGCATCCTTCAAAAGAAGTGCACCAAACGCAGCCTTCTTGGAGGAATTAATTGCGTCTTTGAGGCTAGACATAATAAACTTACCCGTGCTCTCAATGGATTTTAAGGCCACATTTCCTGTAAAGCCGTCTGTCACAATAACGTCAAAGCGGCTTCCTAAAATATCAGTTCCCTCAGCATTTCCACCAAAATTAATAGCCGCTTCTGTAAGAGCTGCGTGATATGAAAGAGCAAGCTCAGAACCCTTGGTCTCTTCAGAACCATTGCAGAGAAGCCCTATGGTTGGGTTTTCAATTCCAAGCGATGCATTGGCAAAAGCCCTACCCATTTGTGCAAATTGCACCAAAACTTCTGGACGCACATCAGCGTTAGCACCAGTATCCAAAAAGACTGTTTTATGGCCACCAAGTCCAGGAAGAATCAGGGTAAGTGCAGGGCGCTTTACGCCCTTGATGCGACCAATACCAAAGGTAGCTGCAGTAAGCACTGCTCCTGTAGAGCCTGCCGAAAAAAGACCGTCAGCCTCTCCAGCCTTGACTGCCTGTGCAGCCCTTACAATACTGGCGTCTTTCTTCTGTCTAACCGCATTGGCGGGGTGTTCGCTCATTGCAATAACTTCAGTGGTTACCAAAGCCTTTGCGCGCTCATGCTTGCTTGCAAAAGGAGTAACAAACTCATCAGCTCCAGCGAGAAGAACCTCTAGCTCTTTGTCCTTCTCAAGAGCCATACGAACTCCTTCAAGAACAACCTCAGGGCTTTGGTCAGATCCCATAACGTCTACACAAATAACGGGCATGATAACTCCTTAGTGCTATAAAAAAGAAGGCTGGCCCCTAAAGAACCAGCCTTCTTGGCCATACGATGTATGAGTGTTACTCAGTAACAACAACCTCACGGTCCTTGTAGAAGCCACAGTTAGGGCATACGTGGTGAGGAAGCTTTGGAGCGCCGCACTGTGGGCATACAGAGCGAGCTGCTGCGTTAAGCTTGCTGTTTGCCGAACGACGGGTGTGGGTTGCGCCGCGGCCCTTCTTTTGTTTAGGTACTGCCATCTTAAACCTCTTTTGCTCTTGCTAGCGCCCCTAAAACATATGAGGGCGCGACCCATTCACATAATGCGTTGGATACTATACCACGTACTGACACATTTTGTACGTAGATACAGCATTTCTTCACCATTTAGGAGAAGAAATTTTATTTTACTCTTCCGAATCCGGCTCAATCACAAGATTTTTGAGAGCCGCAAACGGGTTTGAAGCAAGCTTTTCTTCTTCTCGCTTCTGCTCAATCTGAGCTGCATGACCGCAATCCTCTTCATTCAGATTGCAACCGCATACTGGGCAAAGTCCCTTGCAGTCGGACTTGCACAGTACAACATAAGGCGTCTCCATAACAAGCGAAGGCAAAAGAGCCTCTGCAAGATCGATGGTTTTATCGGCATTTACTAAAACGTAATCTGCCTCATCTTCATCATCTGCAGAAATTACAGGCTCTTCAAAGAGATAATACTCATCTACCTCTGCGTTTAAAGAGAGATGTGCGTCCTCAAGACAACGGTCACACGTACCAACTGCGTCAGCACGAAGCATTCCGGTAACCAAAATGCCCTCACCCGCGTTGGTAAGCACTAGATCAAAATCAATTCCCATAGGAAGAGAAAATTCATGCTCCCCTAGCTCATACGAGTCTTCATTGAGATGACCCGCATAAGAAACGGTATCGCCTGCATTTGCAAGACGATCATCTAGTGCGTAAAGAACTGATTGCATTGGAATTACCAGGCAACGTTATTGCTGGTGTTACGAGGACCAGAGTTCTCATCAAGTGTCTGACGAACACGAGAGACTGAGTTTGTCAGGCTCTTGAGGTTCTCCTCAAGGTGAGCAAGAACGGTATCTGCATACTCCTCAGCGTTGTAGCGAGTATCGCGCTCATACTGCTCTGCCTGGTCACGAATGCCATCTGCCTGCTGCTGAGCAAGGCGGACAACCTCCTGGTCACCAGCAAGAATCATAGCCTGCTGCTGTGCGTCAGCAATGATGGATTCTGCCTGAGCACGCGCGCGCTCAAGGGTCTCATCCTCTTCCTTGATGATGCGACGAGCGGTTGCAAACTCTTCTGGGAAGACACGACGAATCTCGTCAAGCAGCTCGTAGAAGTCCTGGGCATCAATAATCTTCTTGTTACCGCCATCCATAAAAGGTGACTTAGCCTCAGTTACCATCTGCTCAATCTCAGATACAAGGCTCTCAATTTCCTCGCCTGGCTGCATCCAGGGCTCCTTTCAATCCAATACATAAGCTGTGTTATATGCAGTTTTAGCCCTTATGAGCACGACGCATAAAACACCTTTTTAAGAATGTTAGCAGAATATAATGAAAATGCAGGGCAAATATACTTAATTACCGCAATTATGCAGAGCATCAAGCTTTTTAATGACGTTCTTTGGTACCAAAAATGATACATCTGCGCCCATAGCTGAAATTTCTCTCACAATTGAGGAAGAAATATAGCCGTACTCTGGACTGGACATAACAAAGACGCTCTCCAGCTCAGGAGCCATATGAGCGTTAAGATCTGCCTGCTGCAGCTCATACTCAAAGTCTGTCATAGCTCTCAGGCCTTTAACAACACCACCTGCGCCGCGAGCATTGCAGAAATCAACCAGAAGACCTTCCATAGGCTCTACAGAAACGTCCACAAGTACTTCATCTACCAGAGCGTCTTTGAGCATCTGTACACGCTCTTCAAGAGAAAACGTAGTTCCCGTGCCGTGTTTGCGCTTTGAAGCCGCAACAGCTACCGTAACATTTTCAAAAAGACGAGAAGCTCGTTTGATTACATCAAGGTGTCCGTTTGTGACGGGATCAAAAGTACCTGGTACAACTACGTGAGTGATGCTGTTCAACGTATCTCCTATCCCTCACAACGAACAAGTAAATCAACTTGAGCAATACCATAACGCTTACTCTTAGAAAGCTCAAAGTTATCAAGAGAAACTGAATCAGATTTATGGCTATGTTCATAGACTACTACAGCGTCTTTTGTCAGACTTCCCGCCTGAGTCAAGTCTTTGAGCAGCTTGGATACTACCTCTGCCTCAACGGCATAAGGAGGGTCCAAAAATACCACGTCAAAAGGACCTCCAAACAGCTGGGATGACTCAGCTAAGCGCGCTGTATCACCACAGATAACACTCATCTCAGAGGTGCTTACGCCAAGAGATTTAGCCGTACGCTTAATGCGATCGCACGTCTTTCTATCTTTATCAACAAAAGCAGCGTATAGCGCTCCTCTAGAAAGAAGCTCAAAACCCATAGCGCCTGAACCTGCAAAAGCGTCAAGCACTCTGGACTCACTGAGGTCAAGACCGCGAGAAGCCAAGATGGAGCTTGCAATAGCCTCACGCGTACGATCAGTGGTTGGTCGCGTAGTCCCCTTGCCATCAGGGGCCTCAATTGCACGACCTTTCCATTTTCCGCCAACAATCCTCATGGGTTTCTAGCCACCAAACCTATCTTGTACTGCATTTTACCTGCAGGTTATTACTTATAGCCAAGCTCTTCAAAGTAGATACCAAAGCGATCTTTTGCCTCAATTCCCAGCGTAGCATAGGCATCGCTGGTAAGATTTGGGTCTTGAGCAGTAATTGCCAAAGCGTCCATGTGGGCTGCCTCAATCAGGTCCGCATCCGCGTAAAGATCAGAGATCTTGAGCGTGGTGCCGCCCGACTGACGGTATCCCAGGGTTTCTCCCTCGTGCCTGAGCTCAAGGTCAAGCTCTGCCAAGCGTGCGCCGTCGGAGGTTTGCTCAAGAGCAGCAAGACGTTTTCTTGCGGTAGAACCTCGCTTGGCGTTACTGGTAAGATAGACGGTTCCTGGGAAGTCTCCTCGACCAACACGGCCTCTGAGCTGGTGCAAGGTAGCCAAACCAAAACGATCCGCATTAAAGACAATCATGACCGTAGCGTTAGGAACGTCAACGCCAACCTCAATGACGGTAGTGGAGACCAGAATCTGCGTCTTATTTGTGCGGAACTTTTCCATTACCTGATCTTTTTGTGTCTCAGGCAGTCTGCCGGTCAAAAGATCACAGGTAAAGTCCTTGAAAACGGTCTTTGAAAGTTCCTCATATACGCGAGTTGCACTGTAGAGCTTACCGTTTGTGCGAGCGGCCTCAGGAACATCTTCAAGTTCTTCTTCAGAATCGCTTGGGTCAATTAAAGGACAGACCAAATACGCCTGATGACCCGCTTGAACAGCCTCTGCCACAGCAGCATATGCCTGATCAAGATTCTCTGGAACACACAGTTTGGTGGTAACGCCAGCTCCTGCCTTTGGTCTTTTGGTAATGCGAGACGTATCAACGTCTCCATACAAAGAAAGCGCCAGCGTACGCGGGATTGGCGTTGCACTCATGGCGAGAAGATCTAACCCTTGTCCTTTTTTGCGCAACGCTGTTCTTTGATCAACGCCAAAACGATGCTGCTCGTCTACAACAGCAAGGGTAAGCTGCTTAAATACCACACGGTCAGAAAGAAGCGCCGGGGTGCCAAAGACAATGGACAAGGAACCGTCGGCTAGGCAAAGTTCAATCTGTTGCCTCTCTTCTTCTGAGGTAGAGCCCGTAATAAGCGCCCACGTAATTCCCGCAAGCGAAAGCAAAGGCCCAATCTTTTGAGCGTACTGCTGAGCAAGAACTGAGGTAGGAGCCATCACAGCTGCCTGAGTTGAAGAATCTGCTGCTGCAGCCAAGGCAACGGCAGCAACGGCTGTTTTACCAGTACCAACATCACCCAAAAGCAAGCGATTCATAATGCGTGGTGAAGCCATGTCAGAAAGAATCTCTTGAGCAGCATGGTTCTGCTCGTCAGTCAGGGCAAAGGGCAAAGCCTCAATCAGAGTCTTAACTTTAGGTCCATCTATAACGTGCTCAAAAGGCCTATGACCTGCAAGCTCCAAGTTTCTTCTCGCCAAAAGAGCAAGCTGCAAACTTAAGAGCTCATCAAAGGCAAGACGGCGACGGGCCTGTTCAGCTGCGTCCAAACTGGAGGGAAAATGAACCTCACGAAGCGCCGATGAGAGCGACATGAGGCGGTGTTTGGTGACAAGCTCTGAAGGCAGCCAATCACACACGCTTCCCGTGTCCGCCAAAGCCGCTGACATAATGCGACGCATCCACGCAGGGCTCACACCCTCGGTAGCTGGGTGAACAGGAAGAATTGCAGCTTTTGAAGGTGCCTCTTTGGAGCGTGCTTCATCGTTTGAGTCAGACTTTGCCGTACTAAGCACCTCGTAAAACGGTGACTTCATCTGACGGTAACCGTAGGCAAAGAGAACCTTACCGCTCAGCGCCACTTCATCGTCAACGTGGATTTGCTCAGCTATCCAAGGCTGCCTAAAAAACGAAGCTGTGAGCACGCCCGTATCATCTACAACCTCAATCTCAACAATGACCATTTTAGGACGTGGACGCTTGGTCTTTACCGAAGCAACGCGGCCCGTAATGGTAGCGTCCTCACCTATCTGCGCAAAAGCAATCTGCACGCGGTGAGAAAAATCGAGGTAGCGGTGAGGAACGTTGAGCAAAAGGTCTCGTACACGCAGAATGCCGAGACGCTCAAGCGCCTCGGCACGATTTGCATTGACATACCTTAACCTGGTCACGCTATCAACAAGCGAGCAGGTGTGTGCTACTCGCTCTGATGCGGGAACGATACTTACCTTGGACTCAGACATGTCCTACTCAATAGAGAAGATAACTGGATAGAGTGGCTGCTCGCCGCGCTGAGCGTCAACCTCAAGGTCTGGATAGGTGTCCTCAATCTTGCTGGCGAGAAGATCGAGCTGCTCGTCAGAGAAGTCCTCACCTGCAAGAATGGTGAGGTTATCGCCCTCTTCCTCCTCTTGCATCTTAGCGATAAGGTCAAGCGTGATCTTCATGACATCAGAGCCGACAACATCAATGGAGCCGCCCTGGATACCCATGACATCACCATCGTGGATAGGAGTGCCGTCAGCTGCAGAAGAATCGCGGACTGCGGTGGTTACCTCGCCATAGCGAACGCCAGAGATAGCGTCAGTCATCTCTTCTACAAGCTCTTCAAATGGAGCGCCATCTGCAACAACAAACATTGCAGCAAATGCCTGAAGAACAGACTTGGTTGGAATAACGGCAACCTTAACATCCTCACATGCGCTTGCAGCAGCCTCTGCTGCCATACGAATGTTGGAGTTGTTTGGCATAACAATGACCTGGTCTGCATTGGCCTCTTCAATTGCAGCAAGAATATCTGCAGTTGAAGGGTTCATAGTCTGACCACCAGAAACAACAACGTCCACGCCAAGAGACTTCAAGATTGATGCAGCGCCAGAACCAGCGGTTACGGCAACAAAACCGAGTTCTTTTCTAGGTGCAGTAGCAGCCTTCTTATCTTCAGCGATCTTCTCGGTACGCTCCTTAGCCTCAAGATCCATGTTGTGAATGAAGACCTCAAAAATCTGGCCGTACTGAAGCATGTACTCAAGAACCTTGTTAGGAGTATTTGAATGAACGTGAATCTTATAGTCTGGGTTTGCGCCAACAAGAAGCTCACAATCACCCATAGTTGCCAGGAAGTTCAGAGCTGCATCCTCGTCAAAGTCTGGGCTATCTGCCTTAAAGAGGAACTCGTTGCAGTAGCGATACTCAGAACCCTCCCAGTCATCGTTGAGCTCGATCTCAACCTTTGCGCTGGTAGCGGCCTTAGCATCAGAAACAGAAACGGTTGTCTGGAAATCAGTAGTCTCAGTCTTGCCAGTAACAGCGTTTACAAAGCCCTCCAGGAAGGTTGCAAAACCAAATGCACCAGAGTCAACAACACCATTCTCTTTAAGAACGGGAAGAAGCTCAGGAGTGCGAGCAACAGACTCATATGCCTCAACAACCAGGGCATCCAAAACCTCAACTGGGGTGAGCTGAGACTTCTCAAGGGAGTCTGCCTTAGCAGAAACGTCCTTCAAAACGGTAAGAATAGTGCCCTCAACTGGCTTTCTAACAGCCTTAAAAGCAACCTCTTTACCGCGACGGAATGCGTGTGCAATATCCTTTGGAGTTACTGCCTCAGGATTCTTGACGTCGCACAGACCCTCAGCAATACCACGCAGAATCTGAGACGTAATAACGCCAGAGTTACCACGAGCGCCCATCAAAGAGCCGTGAGTAAT
>JABZHU010000139.1:0-3364 GCA_015258705.1 Atopobium sp.
ACTCCATGTGCCCCTAGCGCACGGGTTTCTCGCCAGGCAAATAAAAAAGAGGCCAGACCGAAGTCTGACCTCTCCAGTAAGCAATGTAGGATGGACTTACTTAAGGGTGACGGTAGCGCCAGCCTCCTCGAGCTGAGCCTTAGCAGCCTCAGCGTCCTCCTTCTTAGCGCCCTCGAGGACTGCCTTAGGAGCACCCTCGACGACCTCCTTTGCCTCCTTGAGACCAAGGTTGGTAAGAGCACGGACAACCTTGATGACGCCGATCTTGTTGTCGCCGAAGCCCTCGAGGACAACGTCAAAGTTGGTCTTCTCCTCTGCCTCCTCAGCAGCGCCACCAGCTGCAGGAGCAGCAGCGACAGCTACAGGAGCAGCAGCGGAAACGCCAAAGACGTCCTCAAGCTCGTGAACGAGCTCAGAAAGCTCGAGTGCTGGCATCTCTTTAAGGGCCTCAATGATCTCATCTTTAGTGACAGCCATGTCAATTCTCCTTTTTAAACGATGCAGCCTTTGTACTGCATCTGGGCAAAAGCCCGGCTTGTATGTGTGCGTTTAAGTGCGTCTACACTCTCACGCGGTTTGCGCCAATGCGCGGGTACAACAAAACGTTGCTTATGCAGCGTTCTTCTGATCTGCGACTGCAGAAAGAGCGGTTGCGAGTCCACGAGCTGGACCAGCGCAAACCTGTGCAATACCGGTAAGTGGGCTTGCAACAACGAAGACAAGCTTTGCAATAAGCTCCTCGCGAGAAGGAAGATCTGCGTAAGCCTTTGCCTCGTCAGCAGTAAGTGCCTGACCATCAGCGATACCACCAATGAACTCAACTTTCTTGAGCTTCTTGGCCTGATCCTTGATGACCTTAGCGGCCTCGACAGGATCATTCTCATAGAAAACGTATGCGCAGGTACCGGCGAGCATCTCGTCAATCTCTGGCATACCAGCGTTCTTAAGAGCAATCTTGACGATGTTGTTCTTATAGACCTTCATGTGAGCGCCTGCTGCGGTAAGTGCGCGGCGAAGCTCCTGAGTCTCCTTTACGGAGAGACCACGATAGTCGATAACAAACAGGCCCTTGGAGTTGTCGAGAGAAGCGGAAACCTTCTCGAGCAAATCAAGTTTAGACTGAGCTGGCATGTAGTACACCTCCTTTATCATGTCTCAGGCACGAGCGCCAACAGGTGCGGCCCTCACATGAAAAGACCCCACTTTGGCAACCAAAGCGGGGTCTGGATGTACTAATCTCAAGACCACCTCGGCAGGCGGGAATTCCCATTAAGCCTTGGATTCAAGGCGCCGGCTGTCTTTGGCAGCGAACGTGCAACTACAAGACGTCTGTCTTGCGTTGGATATTGTGCAGCAAAAATCAACGCGAGTCAAGGTTGAGTGCATAATTTCTTTCTCTTCACAAAAATTTGACGAGAAGGGCGGCTAAGCTGCGGCCCCAACTCAAACGCGGCACAATCGCACCTTAGTCGCAAACCGCCTACAAACCGCACGTGCGCTGCGAGCCGAGTCCACGCCTACACCGCACGCTCGCCACAAGAAAAATCCGGTACCTGCAAGCAGATACCGGATTAAGCGTGCTAGGTACTTCTAAGCGTAAAGCTTAGTCCTCCATGAGGTTACGAACCTTGGTTGGATCAACCTTGATGCCAGGGCCCATAGTAGAGGAAATAGCAACGGTCTTGACGTACTTACCCTTAGCGCTGGATGGCTTGACACGAATAATCTCAGAGAGAAGTGCGCCATAGTTCTCAACAAGCTGCTGGACCTCAAAAGAAGCCTTGCCGATTGCAACGTGGCAGATACCAAAACGGTCTGCACGATACTCAACACGACCAGCCTTGAGCTCGTTAACCATCTTTGCAACATCCATAGTAACGGTGCCGAGCTTAGGGTTAGGCATAAGGCCACGAGGACCAAGAACACGACCAAGACGACCAACCTTACCCATCATCTGAGGGGTTGCGATTGCTGCGTCAAAGTCAAGCATGCCCTTCTCGACCTCTGCGATGAGCTCGTCGCCACCGACGATGTCAGCGCCAGCTGCCTCAGCCTCGCGGGCCTTCTCGCCCTCTGCGAAGACTGCAACGCGAACGGACTTACCAGTGCCGTGAGGCAAAGAGATGGAACCGCGAACGTTCTGGTCAGCCTTACGAGTATCGACACCAAGGCGAATTGCTACCTCAATGGTCTCGTCGAACTTAGCAGTTGCAAGCTCCTTAGACAGGGTTACTGCCTCTTTTGGGCTGTAGAGGTTTGCACCGTCTACCTTGGCAACTGCATTCTTGTAGTTCTTTCCGTGCTTAGGCATTATGTACCTCCTGTGGTTAGCGGGCGTCTGCCCTCCCACTCCTGCATCTTCCGTCCATAGTTACGCCCTCTTGGCGAGAAACCCAACTATGTGCACTAACGTCGGATGCTCTGACAAAACAACCGTCAGCCACACAAATAGCTGACGGGAGTAAACACTACTCGGCGATGGTTACACCCATGGAACGAGCGGTACCAGCGACGATCTTCTTTGCAGCCTCAATGTCGTTTGCGTTGAGGTCAGGCATCTTGATCTCAGCAATCTTGGTGAGCTGCTCCTGGGAGAGCTGGCCAACCTTATCGCGCTGAGGAACACCGGAACCACCCTTGAGGTGAAGCTCCTTCTTGATGAGCTGAGCTGCTGGAGGAGTCTTGGTTACGAAGTCAAAGGAACGATCCTCGTAAACAGAAATCTCGACTGGGATGATGTCGCCAGCCTTGTCCTGCGTTGCAGCGTTGAATGCCTGGCAGAACTGCATAATGTTGACCTGTGCAGCACCCAGAGCTGGTCCTACTGGAGGAGCTGGGTTTGCCTGGCCTGCAGGAATCTGCAGCTTAATAAAGTTAACAACCTTCTTTGCGGGCATGTTAAGCCTCCTGTTTGAATACGTTTGAGTCTATTCTCGCGCACTCCCGAGAAGCAATCCACAAGGGACGAGAAGTGCGGGATAAGCCGTTAGTTACTAGTCTATCAGGGAAATCTGATCCATGGTGAGCTCAACTGGAGTCTCGCGACCAAAGATGGTGAGCATAACCTTGATCTTGCCGGACTCTGCGTTGACCTCAGAAACAGTTCCGTCAAAGTCAGCGAGAGGACCAGAAAGAACGTGAATTGCCTGACCGACCTCAATATTGGTTGCTGTACGCTTAGGTACAGGGCCACCCGTCTTCATACCGCCGCGACGCATGATCTTATCGAACTCATCACGACGCAGAGGAACCGGCTTGCCGTCAATGCCAACAAAACCAGTTACGCCTGGGGTGTTGCGAACAACAGCCCAAGTATTGTCATCCAGCTCCATGCGAACAAGAACGTAACCTGGGAAAACCTTGG
>JABZHU010000019.1:0-14260 GCA_015258705.1 Atopobium sp.
GAAGTTGTAATAATTACCAGGTAGATACTCCATACGCTCAAGATCTTCTGTGAGAGCTCGGCGAGCAAAATCCCTGGTTTCCTCTTTAGCTGAGCACAGGTTCATGGTGTAAGGAGCATGCGCAACCAAAGGTCCAAAGTGATGATCCTCAAGAAGCTCCCTAAGCCTTGCAACATCAGCCTCATCTAGAGCCTTAGCGTTGCCGCCACGAGGATTTCTGGTAAAGAAAGCAAAGGTAGTTGCTCCAATAGAAAGAGCATCTTTACCCATTGCCTCCCAACCCTTGCCTGCCGAGAGATGACATCCAATAAAAAGTTCTTCTGGTTTCACGCTATGCACGCTCCTCAAGCATCTTGGAAACACGATCCAATAGCTCCGAGGCTACATCTTCTAGCGGCAAAGTCTCAAGCTGTTCTACACCTTGAGGAGTCACAAACGCCACACGGTCTGTATCTGAACCAAAGGTTGAGTCTGGCCTAGAAACATCATTTGCCACAATCATGGAGCAACCTTTACGCTCAAGTTTAGCCTGAGCATGCTCCAAGACGTTATTTGTTTCTGCCGCAAAACCTACAACAACCTGGCCTTTCTTTACCTTAGATAGGCTGGCGAGAATATCGGTGGTTTCTTTAAGATCAATGGACTCAAGATACTCTACTGATTTCTTGAGCTTATGGTCTGCTGGATGAGCTGGTGTGTAGTCGGCAACAGCCGCCGTCAAAATAGCAGCATCAACGTTGTCAAAAGAGTCTACGCACGCCTTATACATATCTTCAGCAGATACTACTCTTTGCACGTTGACGCCCTGAGGAGCCTCCAAGTGCGTGGGACCAGAGATAAGTGTGACGTCTGCTCCGCGACGAGCAGCAACTTTAGCCACGGTATAGCCAAGTTTTCCTGTTGAACAGTTAGCAATAAAGCGAACTGGATCGATCTTCTCGTGAGTTGGTCCTGCGGTGATAAGAAGCTTTTTACCTGCAAGCTCTTGCGTAACTGGCGCGGCATCTTTACCGGAAAGAACCTTTAGTGCAGCGTCAACAATCTGCTGAACCGGAGCAAGCTTTCCGTCACCGGTATAACCGCAAGCAAGACGGCCTGAATCAGGCATAACCATCTGGATACCACGTTGACGCAGCAGTGCCACGTTTGCCTGAGTGGCTGGATTTTTCCACATATGCGTATTCATGGCCGGGGCCACAAGAACTGGCGTGTGAGCTGCTAGAAGCGTTGTGCTTGCAGCATCATCAGCTATACCATGAGCCATTTTTGCCATGATATTGGCAGTGGCTGGTACAACTACCATGCAATCTGCCCAGTCAGCAAGGTCAACGTGAGGAACAGGAGTCTCGGCATTGTTATAGAGCGACTGCACTACCTCATGATGCGTTAATGCTTCAAAGGTAGTCTTTCCTACAAACTGAGCTGCATCTTCTGTCATAACAACACGAACGTCGCAGTCAGCTTTCTGAAGACCTCTGAGTACTTCGCAGGCTTTATATGCAGCAATTCCTCCGCACACCACAAGGCATACAGAGGACTGAGCGGTTTTATCCAACATAGCGATAAATTCCTTTATTCTTCAAACGCTGTAGATGTAATAAGCATCCTGTGACAATAAGGGCATTCTGCAATCTCAGAACTATGCTGAAGATCGTGGAATGAACTTGGTTGCAGTTTAACGCGACAGACACTTGGAACGTTTCCTACAAGGTGCTCAACTGCCAGGCCCTTAAAACGTTTACGTGCAGCTTCGTAGCGCTCGAGCGTGTCAGAAGAAATCTGGGCTGCAAGCTCTTCTCGAGATTTAGAGAGCTCAACAATCTCTGTGCGAAGAGCCGCAGAATCAATCTCAAGGGACTGAGAAAGGCTCTCACGCTCTTTCATAAGCTTTACCTGCAAGTCTTGAGCTGTCTGATAAGCCTTCTTGCACTTCTCAAGCTCTTCTGTTTTTGCTGCAAGTTTAAAATCGCACTTCTCGATATTCTTTGCCAAAGAAGAAAGCTGCTGATCAAAGTCTCTAAGAGCGCGATGATTAGTTGCAGTTTCTACAGCAGCAGAAACCTCATCTGTTTTAAGGACATAATGGGCGCGCTGCTCATTGAGGTCAGAAATATCAATTTCTACGTCTTTTTTAACGCCAAGTACTTGCTTAAGCTGAGAAGCAATCTTTTTCTCTGCAAGTTGGGCGTTTTTAATTTTTTGAACCTGTGGCATTGAGGCCAAGTTGGATGCGAGTTTTAGCAGCTGTAAATCAATATCCTGGAGCTGCATCAGATTAACAGACTCACTCATAGGGCCTCCTCATATACGGTTACTCATCTAGTCTACCGTATATAAGGACGTATCAGACGCAGAACATAACTAATGTAGAGATTAGTATGTGAAAAATTTATCCAACAATCTGCAGCAAGGTTGCACAGAAAGTATCAAGGTCTTCCTCAGAAACACGCTCGTCAAAGGTTATGCGTAAGCTTCCTAGAGCCTCGTTTCTAGAGATGCCCATAGCCGAGAGAACGTGGCTTGCGTCAAGAGAGCCTGAAGAGCACGCAGAACCAGCTGAGACCTCATAGCCTGCCTGGTCAAGCTTTAGAATAAGCGTCTCAGAATCCATTGAGGGAACCATAATGCTTACTGTGCCAGGCATGTGATCTTTGCCGGCGTAAGCCTCTGTAGTTGGTTTAATCTTGGGAGAAGCACAAAGAGTCTCGTACACCTTATTTGCGCGTGCAGAAACGCTCTCTTGCGTTTGAGTAAGGTTCTCCAGGCACCACTTGGCGGCTGCCGCAAAAGCGAGGGCACTCCGAACGTCCTGCGTTCCGTGACGCCTGCCAGACTCTTGTCCCCCGCCGTAACTTTGAGCCTTAAAGGGAACCTTGGAACGCATAAGCACTGCGGCAATACCCAGAGGTCCACCAATTTTATGGGCGGCAACAGTCAGAGCATCTACATCTGCCACCTCAAGAGGAATACGACCAAACGCCTGAACGGCGTCAGTGTGGAAAAGCGCTCCCACCTTATGCGCAGCTTGTGCAAGGTCTACAACGGGCTGAATAACACCGGTCTCATTGTTGGCATACATCACAGAAACAAGAGCTACCGTCTGATCCAAAAGACCCTCAAGGGCTGAAGCCTCAATCTTTCCCTGACGGTTAGGCTGAGCAATTCGTACCTCAAAGCCCTTCTCGCGAAGAACAGGTGCTAGGTCTAAAACAGAATCATGTTCAATTGCCGAGAAAACCACCGTGTTGCGCTTGTGATCCTTGTTACGAATACCTTCTGCCATACCAAGAACTGAGAGGTTATTGCCCTCGGTACCGCCGGAGCAAAAGACCACGTCAGGAGCTCTAAATTTGCCGCCTACCGCACGTGCAATAACACCACGAGCACCATCAAGCTCTCGCGCTGCTTGACGACCAAGCGAGTGCAAGGAGTTTGGGTTCACCCCTGCAATGGGTGAAGCTTCATAGGTTTTCTCAGCATCAAGCGCCTCTTGGCGCATTGGTGCTGAAGCTGCATAGTCTAAGTAAACGTAATCCATAACGTGTTTTCTGCTAGTTCAATCCTGAAAGAATGTGGTTGCTTAAATAATGAATTGAGCTGTAATTTAACCCTGAACGGTAAGAGCAGACTCGCCAGCGTCGCGGATTGCCTGGATAGTTGCAGCTCGGTCTTCCTGGCCAAACACAGCGCTGCCTGCAACAAGCATGTCAGCGCCAGCAGCTACAACATCAGCTGCGTTAGCTGCACTAATACCACCATCAACCTCAATCAGAGGATGAGCGTTGTGCTTACGGCAGAGCTCTTTAAGAGCCTTCAGCTTCTCAATTGAGTGAGGAATAAACTTTTGGCCACCAAAGCCAGGGTTAACGGTCATGATAAGCACCAAATCAAGGTCTTCAATAAGATCCTCAAGAACGCTTACAGGAGTTCCTGGGCAAAGTGAAATACCAGCTTTAGCACCGGAATCCTTGATAACGTGAACAAGACGATGAGCATGAACCTCGGCCTCGTAGTGGAAAGTGACAACGTCAGCACTACGGTCTAGGAATAGAGGCACGATCTCAGCTGGATTAGTAACCATCAGATGGACATCAATAGGCAGCTCAGAAGACTTTTTGCAGTACGAGAAAATATCTGGGCCAAATGAGATATTTGGAACAAAGTGACCATCCATCACGTCGTAATGGATATAGTCGGCGTTTGCAATTGAATCAAGCTCACTCTTAAGCTTGGAGAAATCTGCAGATAGAACAGATGGTGCTACCAGGACGTTATTCATCAAACTCTCCTATCGAGTCATTCCATAAAATTCTTCATTTGGAAGGCGGTTAGTAAGGCGAGAAGTAATTTCTTCTGGCGTAGCACCTTCGTAAAGTACAGCGTGAACAGCTGAAGTGATAGGCATCTCAACGCTCATCTGCTGACCAAGTTCATAAAGACCAATAACAGCCTGAGCACCCTCAACAACCATACCGGTTTCTTCTTGATAAGACTGAAGCGTCTTACCCTTGACCAGGGCTTCTCCAAACGTTCTGTTTCTAGAATGCTCAGAGGTGCAGGTTGCTACCAGGTCTCCCATGCCCGCAAGACCCATGCAGGTGAGTGGGTCTCCGCCAATAGCGCATACTACGCGGCCAAGCTCTGCGAGACCGCGGGTCATTAGGGCTGCAAGAGCGTTATCACCGTTACCCAAACCAACTGCAATACCGCAGGCAATAGCAACAACGTTTTTAGCTGCAGCACAAGCCTCAACACCGCGTACATCAGAGCTCACGTAGGTTCTGAAGTAAGATCGAGAAAGCAACGTCTGGAAACGCTTAGCAACCTCGGCGTCTTCAGATGCTACAACTGCTGCAGAAATTCCCTGTTTAATGACCTCTTCTGCGTGGTTTGGACCGGAAAGTACGGCGATTCTTGCAGGGTTTCCCAGCTCGTCAGCAGCAACTTCGTGCATAAGCTTGTGAGAGCCTGCTTCCATACCCTTGGAGAGAATTAAAACATCAACCTCTGGATCAAGAAATGGTGCGCAAGCAGCACAAACAGAGCGCAAAAACGCGGAAGGAGCAGCCATAACAACAGCATCTACACCGGTGAGAGCCTCAGCCTCACTAGTGGTAGACACAATATTGTGTGGAAGCTCAGAATCAGAAAGATGTCTGCAGTTGACGTGCTCTTTATTGATGGACTCGGTAACATCGGCCTCTCGAGACCAAATAATTACCTCATCAGAAGTTGAAGCAAGAAGTGTTGAAAGCGCGGTACCCCATGATCCCGAACCAATAACAGCAACTTTTTTCATGATTAGTTGTCCTTTTTCTTTTCGCCGAAAGAGAATTTAGACTCACTACCAGCATTAAGACGATTGATATTCTCGCGATGAGCCCAAATAACTGCCGCTGCTACAACAAATACAGGAATGGTTGCCACGGGGTCCATGCCAAAGAGCAGGCAGAATAGTGGAATGGCAACAGCTGCGCCAATGGAGCCAAGCGATACGTACTTAGTTGGTACGGCAAGCGTAATAAACACCGCAAGAGCTACAAGAGCAGCAAGTGGATTTACTGCAAGACCACCGCCAAATCCAACAGCAATTCCCTTACCGCCATGGAAATGAAGCCAAGGCGAGAAAATATGACCAAGAACGCAGCAGGCATACACAAAAGAAATGATGAGCTCAGCCTCTGCATGATCATTTCCCGAGACCAGAGGAGTAAATCCCTGGGCTCCCAAGAACCAACGAACCAGCATGACGCTGACAATGCCCTTACCTGCATCACAAAGAAGTGTAAGAATACCTGCGGCTTTACCAGCGTTTCGCGCAACGTTGGTGGTGCCAATGTTTCCTGATCCAAGTTTGCGAATATCTTCATGAGCCATAACGCTTGCAATAATCAGGCCAAATGGAATGCCACCAAGGCCAAATGCAATTAGTCCAAAAATCAGAGCAACAACAATTCCAGACATTAGTTAGACTCAACCTTCTTACGGAATTTCAATCGAATAGGTGTACCAATCAGAGAGAACTTCTCGCGAAGTCTATTCTCAATAAAGCGCTCGTAGTTGTCATCAACAAGGTCTGGAGCATTGCACCAGAACGAGATAACAGGAGGCTTAGAGCCCGTCTGAGTAGCGTATTGAATCTTAAGACGGCGACCTCGGTCAGAAACCGTGTGTCCGCCTTCTCTAATCTGGGCGAGAAGCTCGTTGAGCTCGGAAGTCTTAAGCTGAATTGCGCGGGATTCTGCAGCCGAAAGAGCAGCGGCAAGTACCTTATCAATAGCGCGGCCAGTAAGTGCAGAAACGTTGATGGAAGCAATCCAAGGCGCAAAGGCCAGGCGTTTTTCTACAGAGATTGCTACCTCATCGCGCTTTGCCTCAGAATCAATAAGATCCCACTTGTTAAGCAGGAGTACCAGCGCACATCCACGCTCTACAGCCATGTTTGCAAGCTTCTGATCCTGCTCGGTGACGCCAATGGAAGCGTCTACTACAAGGAGACAGACGTCTGCGCGGTCCATTGCCTGCAGGCCTCTGACCAGACTGTAGTACTCAACGTCCTCGTGTACCTGGCTCTTTTTGCGAATACCGGCGGTATCAACAAGACGAATGGGAGTTCCCTTCCATTCAATCATGGTGTCAATTGCATCACGTGTAGTACCAGCAACATCAGAAACAATGGAGCGTTTCTTGTTAGCCAGGCGGTTTGCCAGTGAAGATTTGCCTACATTTGGTCGGCCAATAATTGCCAAGTTCAGAATGCCGTCATCCTCTGGCTCTTCATTTACCTCTGGAAATGCGTTGACAATGTCATCCAACAAGTCACCAGTACCGTGACCATGAGAGGCAGACAGAGGCAGAGGCTCTCCACAACCAAGTGCATAGAAGTCCCAAAGACCATCCTGCTCTGTTGCAGGGTTATCTTTCTTGTTGACAACCAAGAACACGGGCTTGTCGCTCTTGCGAACAATGCGTGCAACCTCTTCGTCTTCATCGGTAACGCCAGTAGATCCATCTACCACAAAAACGATGACATCTGCCTCTTCACACGCAAGAAGTGCCTGCTCACGAATGTGTGGAGCAAAGCGATCCTGCGATTTAATTGACTCAATGCCGCCGGTGTCAATGAGCTTGAACTCACGGCCGTTCCAGTCAGCATCGTGATACGAACGGTCACGGGTTACTCCCCTAGACTCATGCACAATTGCATCGCGTTTCTCGGCAATTCTATTTACCAGCGTGGACTTACCAACATTAGGGCGTCCAACAATAGCAACAATGGGCTTAGCCATGTCTCACCTTTCATTCAGTTGGTTTAATGATACCAGCAATATGTGGCTAATCCCACTCTTTGAGCGCTTTAATACACGACTCAGCAATGTTTGTGGGACCAGGAATTGACATGATTACTTTTGCGCCACGAGCCTCTAGCTGCGCAGTTAAATCGGCCAGCGACATGCCATCTAGGGTTACTTTATCAAAGTTAAACATGACCTCAGGGAGCACCACCAGAACATCAGTGAGGTTTTCAGGTACCTGGGCGAGAAGATCGACGGCACAGATAAGTCCTGTGACATTAACGTCTCCACCAAAGAAATCGTTGCGCACGGCAAAAGTAGAAACGTTGCCATCAGTCGACCAGTCATCGCAGAAGGTTTGGATGGTTTGCTGAGCAGCCTCGCCTACAATCAGCAAAATCTTGCGAGAACGAGCAGAAAGATAGGTATCTGCCTCGTCAAGAGCGGTACGCATAGTGCTACAGACCTCTTCAGCCTCATCGAGGAAGCTTCTGAGCATACCAATACCGTCATAAAATTGCGGATAACCGTCATAGGTATACGCAGGTGGAATAGGTAGCTGAGCGTCTACGTAGAACTCGTCAGAGAGCTGGAAGCGCGTAATGCCCAAAGAGGCACGTGCACGCTCCTGGTAGGGCTCAACAATTTTGACTACAGAGCGGGACAGCTCCACATCATCAGAATACGAATGCGTAAAGCGTTTGGAGTCTTTGGTATAGCCAAGCGGAACAATGGCCAGAGAGGTAATCTGCTGGTGAGCCTCCACCCAATCAAGCGTTTTATCAAGCTCTTCTCCGTCATTGATATTAGGGCACAGAACAATCTGGCCATGAATTTCTATGCCCGCGTCCATGAGTTTCTCAAGCACTTCAATGCCCCTAGCAGCGCGAGCGCCAATCAGATTGCGACGAACGTCAGGTGAGATTGCATGGAGCGAGACGTTCATAGGCTCAAGCTTATGAGAAATAATGCGTTCAACGTCCTCATCGGTGAGGTTAGTGAGCGTAACAAAATTGCCCTGCAAGAAGCTCAGGCGGTAATCGTCGTCTCTAATGGAAAGCGAGGGTCGCATGTCTTCTGGCAGCATAGCCATAAAGCAGAACTGGCACGCGTTTACGCAGGTCTTGATACCGTCAAAAAGCACGTCAACAAAGTCAACGCCCCAGTCTTCTCCGGACTCTCGCTCAAGCACACACTCATAGAGCTCATCATCACCAGGAACAGATACTTCAAGCTCACAGAGGGAGCCGTCGGCCTCCCAACGCCAATCAATCAGATCTTTTGGCACTACGCCATTGACCTTCTCGATAATCATGCCGGGCTCAAGGCCAGCCTTCCACGCAGGACTACCCTCTTCAACGGACTCAATAAGCGCACCAAGTCCACCAGATTTTGTATTTCCGTAGTCTGCGCGCTGTTCCATATTAGGCGCCTACGATTTGTTCAATAGCTGATTTAACTGCATTGATATGAGCTTCCGGCGTAGAAGCGCCGGCGGTAATACCAATATGCTCAGCTCCTTCAAACCAGGAAGCTTGCAGCTCATCAGCGCCTTCAATGTGATAGGTTGCAGGACAATAGAGCTTAGAAATCTCTGCCAAGCGAGTGGTATTTGCAGAAATTCTGCCGCCAATAATAATCATGACATCAGACTCTTTTGCAAGCCTCATGCACGAGTCTTGATGGCCCGCAGTAGCCTCGCAGATGGTATTCATGACGCGAAGCTCGTCAACAAGCGGAAGTACCGCGTTAACTACTTCAGAGAGCTTAGCGGCGCTCATGGTGGTCTGTACTACCAGACCAACCTTCTTTGCAGCTCTCATGGCGTCCGCCTGAGCGGCAACTTCTTCTACAGAGTCAATAGCCAAAGAACCTGGCACGTGAGCCAGCGTAGCTTCTACCTCAGGATGTCCGGACTCTCCTACCACGTACACGGCATAACCCTGTTTGGCGAGAAGTTCTGCAGCTCCGTGAGCCTTCTTTACAAACGGACAAGTTGCATCAAGTACGTCAACACAGCCGTCCTTGGCAATCTGCTCCTCTTGAGGAGTTACGCCATGAGTGCGCAGCAGAAGCGCACTTCCTGCAGCTTCAGAAGCGGAATCAACGACCTCTACGCCCTGGTCTTTAAGGGACGTAACAACGCGAGGGTTATGAATAAGCGGACCAAGCGTGCGCACAGGCGCATGAGCATCTTTGACGGCCTGTTGGACCATCTGAAGAGCTCTTTCTACGCCGTAACAAGCGCCTGCTTCATCGGCAATTTTAATAGTAGGCACGAACTAATTCCTTCCGGGATGCTCTTTGAGCATTGCATCTCTTAGCTCGTATACCCTCTCCATGGCCACTTCTTCCATCTCTTTTGCCTGATCTTTACGCTTCGTAGAAGTCAGATCACTAAAAGAAACCTTCTGACCAGCGCGAAGATACACCTTTACAGGCTTAACCAGAGGAGAACCTTTTTTCTTAATATCAAGCGCACCAATAATAGCTAGTGGCTGAACATCTACCTTGGCAAGCTGTGCGATAAGCGCAAAACCGCCGTGGGTTTCTCCACGTTCAGTATTGCTTCTGACTCTGGTACCCTCAGGATAAATGAGAAGCATTTCTCCTCTAGAAAGAGCCGTGGTTGCGCGACGAATTGCCTTCATATCGGCAGTTCCGCGGTCTACTGGGATACCGCCCAGTCTAGAAAGCGCCCACTGAAGCGGTTTAAATTTGTTGAACTCACTCTTGTAGATGGTTCTCACGGGGATACCGTGAACAAGGAGGTGAACAACAGTAACAATGGGGTCCAAAAACGTTGGATGGTTCATGATAAGAACGCGAGGGGTCTTATCGCCAACAAAGAGCTGGTCATTGTCCCAGCGCCATCTAAACCAAATTTTTGTAATCAGTCCAAGCACACTGACTGCCAGCCACTTAAAGAACTTGGCTGGAGCTGGAAAATCAGCAAGCGCGGTATCGTAATAATCGTCAAATGAGTTTCCGCCAAAAGGACGCAAACGCTTAGATGCCGCTGCTATAGAAGACTTTTTCTCGGAGCGTTTAGGCTCTTCCGTGTGAGACTTCCCGTCATCAGAAGAGCTGCTCTCTGATCCATTTCCCTGGTGAGAAGCCCTGTGATTGCGGATATCTCTTTTGCCGAGCCCAGGATGCAGGGCAATAATAGCTGCAATAACCTCTTCAACAGAAAGCGCAGAAGAGTCAATGTGGTGGGCATCTTCTGCAGCACGAAGTGGTGCTGCCTTACGCTCAGAATCAGCCTTATCGCGAGCCTTGATGTCTTCGAGGATTTTCTCTTCACTCTTGACGTCTACCTGGGCATCGTTTCCGGTAGCTGCATCTCCACCCTGGCGCTGAACAGCGCGGCGGTGAGCACGAGCAGCAGGGTCTGCGGTCAAGAAAACCTTTACATCAGCTTCGGGGAATACCACGGTGCCAATGTCACGACCTTCAGCAACTACATCGCCATTCTCGCCAGCGCGACGCTGAAGCGTGACCATAGCCTCACGGACCTCAGGGATGGCTGCAACAGCACTAACGTTTCTATCTACCTCGGGAGTACGAATCTCTGTCGTAACGTTTGAGCCGTTTGCGTAGACGGTCTGGCCGTTTGCGGAGTTACCAAACGAGATGCTAATGCTGCGTGCTATCTGAATGATTTTCTCGGTATCAGTCATATCAATGCCCTGACGCAGACATTCTACGGTTACGGAGCGATACATTGCGCCCGTATCAAGAAAAATCAAATCCAGGCGATCAGAAAGTGCGCGCGCAACCGTGGACTTTCCGGAGCCTGCTGGGCCGTCAATAGCAACAATCATTACTTATCCCCCTTGGTGACACCCCAAATGTCACGAAAATCGTAAAAACTTGGCTCAGTGGAACGACGAATAACTTCTTCTGGATCAAGATTAAATCCACCAAGTTTGAAATCAGAACTGCCTGTACTAGTAAAGAAGATTGAAGAGACATTTGCAAGATGTACATTCCAGCTTGAACTACCTGGAATGCCAAAAATCTCTGCCATCATAGAGCGCAAATAGCCGCCGTGAGAAATACAAACGGTGCGTCCAGAAAGACTGGAAAGCTCGTTAAGAATAGTGCGGCATCTGCTTCTTACCTGCTCGTATGACTCTGCTTCTGGAGCTGGTATGGAGTGACCGTTTTTATCTGAGGCCCAAGGAAACGTAAGACCATAGGGCTTTAAAATCTCTTCTGCATCAGCAAAACGCTTGCTCTCCAAAATGCCAAAATCCATCTCTGCAAGGTCATCTTTTACCTCACAAGGAATACCAAGCTCGGTGGCAGCCATCTGGGCCATGTCTTTGCAGCGAGATAAAGGAGAGGTCCAAATTCTATCTGGATGAAATGCAACAAGTGCACGAACAGCGTGCTCTCGCTGTTCAACGCCATGCTCAGTGAGCTCAACGTCTTTTCTGCCACTGAAAAAGCGCTGTGTATTAGCCACGCTTTCTGGATGGCGCATAAACAAAATGCGATGAACCTGAGCTGGAACTTCAAATGGCTGCATTATGTCTCCTCTCTGGGCGTGTTTGAGCTGTTTGACGTGCACTTAGAAATCGTGCGACTAGTAATTACTTGCTGGCATGTAAAGGCACGATGGGAGAAGTACCAGGCTCTCTACCAATAGTGTGCTCCAGAGCGGCAACTTCCTCTTCTGTAAGAAGTCTCCACTCGCCCTCTTTAACGCCTGTAAGGTGAAGCGGCCCAAACGTATCTCTGTGGAGTGCAAGAACCCTGTGGTGAATGGCCAGAAGCATCTTCTTAACCTGATGCTTTCTGCCCTCTCTAATAGTGACGCTCACCAGGGCGTTTGGCTCTCCTCCACCGGTTTTTCCTAAACCCTGTGGGGCGAGAAGTGCCTTCAGCTTGGCATTGTTGGATACAATCTCAACCTCAGCAGGAGCTGCAGGGCCGTCTTCAAGCTCAATACCTTCGCGCAGACGATTGAGCTGCTCTTCTGTAGGTGTACCTACTACATGAGCAACATAGTGCTTCCATACATGCTTTGAGGGATGCAAAAGCTCTTGTGCCATCTGACCATCGGTAGTAAAGAACAAAAGACCCGTAGTATCCATATCCAGACGTCCAACAGGGAAAAGCCCCGGATATCTGTCAGTGGGAACCATGTCCACAATGGTTGGTCTACCCTGAGGGTCTTTCATAGTAGTCAGATACCCTGCAGGTTTGTTGAGCATCAAGTAGACGGGTTTCTCGGCAATTGAGCAGACAATGCCGTCAACTGTTACAACATCAACCAGCGGATCAACCTTGCTACCAAGCTCAGTGACTACCTGGCCGTTTACCGTGACGCGACCAGAGGTCATCAGGCGCTCGGAGCCACGGCGACTAGCCACTCCTGCGCGCGCCAAAAAGCGCTGCAGGCGCATGGGGACAATACGCTCTTCTGCCACGATTACGCGTCCTCTTGCGTATCGTAGGCATCTCCCAGAAGAGAACGCTCATCGTCAATGTCTTCTGCTGCTTCTTCAAGCGTTGAAGTGAAGCTTCTGCCGGAGAGTCTCTCGCGAATAAACTGCTTGGACTCCTCGTCAGGGGCAAAGTCTTCCAGTGGCGGCAACTCTCGCAAAGACTTGAGACCAAAGCGCTCCAAGAAAAGGGCTGTTGTGCCATAGAGAATGGCTTGTCCCCTATCTGCCTCTTTACCCACTTCACGCACAAGGTTTTTCTCGCGAAGTGAAGAGATGACGCCATCAGAGTTAACACCACGAATAGCCCGGACGCCTTCACGAGTAACGGGCTGGTGATAAGCAATAACCGCCAGCGTCTCAAGAGCTGCCTGAGAAAGGCGGCGCGTGTCCCAGGAGAGCACAAAATCGCTGACCAGCTGATGGTGAGCTGGATGCGTAAAGAGACGCCAACCGCCGGCTACCTCTCTGAGCTGAAATCCCCTGTTGCAGCGCGTGTACTCCTCTGCAAGCTCTTTGAGCGCTTGGGCAACCTCGGCAGGAGCTGCATTGGTGACTTTAGAAAAGTCGGCCGTGGTGATTGCATCTGTTGCAACCAAAAGCAGTGATTCTAGTGCGCCTTTGAGCGACTCGGAATCTAAATAGGTAAGCTCTTCTGCCATAAGTTATTCCGCCTCTTTCTGTGCTTCATCGGGCGTTTGAGTTAACGATAATAGTGTCTGCTGGACATCATCGAGTGCGTTTTGAGATAGGTTAAACCCTTCAAGGTCTGGCTCATCACCAGATAGTTCTTCTAGTTCCAAAAGAACTGACTCATCAAGCTGGTATGAATCTGCGCCCTCTATGTGCTCAATCTCAATCTCGCCAAAGATGACATCCTGCTGAACACGAACAAGACCGCGCTTAAAGAGCTCAAGCACAGCCAAAAAGTTTGCAACCACAATTTCTGGCGTATCTTGACCGTCTAAGAGCTCAGAGAACGTTACCTTGCCCTTAGAGCGCGTGAGTCGGTCCACAGAAGCTACCGTCAGAGCTACTGGGAGCCTTTTTGGCGCCACATGCTCTGCTTCAAGCAAGAATGTCTCACGTTTTGAGTCAATGTCCGCACAGATGACAGCAAGGCTTCTGAGGGTAATGCCCTCAAGATAGTCTGGCATAAGGTTCAAGAAATCAGGATCTGGGCCCACTGAACGTGGGAACATATACGATTCTGCCTCCATACGACTACCTAGTGCAGCACTTGCATTTCTGAACTGCTTATAGGCAATAAGGCGAGCAATAAGAACTTCTCGCGCCTCATCAGGAGAAAGCCCGTCAAGCTCGTCATCATACTCATCTTCATCGTATGAGCTTTTGAGCGATACATCTTGAGGCACCAAGGCATGAGCCTTCATGTCCAAAAGCGTTGACGCAACAAGGACAAAGTCACTGGCAACGTCTAGGTCAAGCTCTTCCATGGCGTCCACTTCTGCCAGGTACTGATCAGCAACCTCAGAGATAGAAATAGAG
>JABZHU010000140.1:0-3343 GCA_015258705.1 Atopobium sp.
GCCCAGCATGACGCCCATGGTAGGAGAAACCTGCTGGTATGCCATGGAGTACAGAATAGCTGCAATGCCTGCCAGAGCGGAACCAACTGCAAAGGTAAAGCTAATAGTGCTATTGACGTTGACGCCCATCAGACGAGCAGCGCCCATGTCCTCAGAAACGGCACGCATTGCCTTACCAAGACGAGTCTTCTGAACCAAAAGGGTCAGAACAACGGTTGCCACAATAGTAACGGCAACAGTCAAAAGTGCAGTGCCGGAGAGCGTCGAACCAAATACCTGAACAGTTCCCAGGTCAATGATGCTTGGAACAACCTTAGCGTCAGCGCCAAGAAGTAGTTGAACACCATTTTCAAGCAGGTAAGAAACACCAATTGCGGTAATCAGAATAGAAAGCCTTGGAGCTTCTCTGAGTGGTGCATAGGCAACCTTATCAATAAGAACGCCCAGCACAACACAACCAAAAATGGCGAGAAGAACGGCGATTGCAGGATTGAGTCCTAACTGAACAAGCGCAATCCAAGCAACGTAGGAGCCGAACATGATGATGTCACCATGTGCAAAGTTAAGAAGCAAGATGATGCCGTACACCATTGTGTAACCAAGCGCCACCAGTGCGTAAATACTGCCCAATTGAAGTCCATTGAGCACCTGAGTCAAAAACATCTGAGGTTCTCTTTTCTATGAAGGATTGATCGTGTCATAGATGGACTCTTTGCCATCTTTAAAGGTAATAATCAAGGTGGACTTCACTGGGTCACCTGTTCCCTGATATGAAAGGGTTCCAGTAACGCCTTCGACCACACCAGATGCAATAGCGTCAATAATGGCTTTCCTATACTCATTAGAGTTGTAGGTATAACCGCGTTTCTCGACAGTCTTAAGAGCGGAGCAAAGAATCATCGCTGCGTCATAGCCCAAAGAACAGAAGTTAGTTGGAGCCTCACCGTATTCCTCGGTATAAGCCTTAACAAAATGCTGAACTTTTTCATCTGGGTTTGAAGCAACAAAGGCAGAGCAATAGAAGCATCCTTCAAGGTCAGCCGCAGAAGCATAGTCCTGCTCGCCACCAATGATGCCTGCCCAACCATCTGCGCCCATAAAAGGCTTTTTGCAGCCAAGCTGTCGAGCCTGCGTCACAATCTTGCCGTTATCCTGGTAATAGTTTGGAGCCAAAATGGCATCAGGATCCAGTCCAATAATGCTGGTGAGCTGGGCGTTAAAGTCAACAGCTCCCGTTGGATAGCCCTGCTGGGATACAACCTCAATACCCAACTCACGAGCTCTCTGGACAAATGCGTTGTTTACGCCAATCTCGTAATCGCCACCAGAGTTAAAGATGGTTCCTACACGCTGATAGCCTTGCTTTTTAGCAAACTCTGCAAGAACAACGCCCTGGAATGGGTCGGTGACAGTAGCACGGAACATGTTATTGCCGTGGGCAACAACATCTTCTGCTGTTGCAGATGCCGTTACGCAAGGAATGTTGTCCAGAACCGATTTCTGTGCCAGTGCAATGGTAGGCGTTGAGGTAACGTCACCCAGAATTGCGCAGACATTCTCATCAAGAAGCTTGTTGTAGACAAGAATAGCTTCGGTTGAATCGCCCTTCTCGTCCTCGACAATAGAGACAATCTGACGTCCGTTAACGCCACCCTTCTTGTTGAACTCCTTGAGGTACAGAAGAACGCCACTACGTACAGCAAGACCATACTGAGCAACGTCGCCGGTAAATGGACCCATCACGCCAACGTAAATGGAGTTAGGATCTTGGTTCTTTGGCGAACAACCTGCTAGAGCAAACGACCCCGCAATGGTCCCGGCCACCTCCAAAAAGCGTCGTCGCGTTAGCTTATGTGCCATATTCATCTCCTTTTCTCCATAGCGTTGAGTATGTGATACAACACAATATGGCTGCAGCCCTTAAAAAAGAACCACAGCCAAAAAATGTTATCTAACTTGAAATATTTTAGAGAAACCGGATGTTTCTACGAGCTCCAGCTTTTCGCGTCGGTTGCGAGGTTGTCTTCTGACTACCCGCAGCTGGCCTACGTGAGCTACTTACGCCTCACGTACCAGCGGAAGCTCACCAGCAAAGTGACGAGGCTTGTAAGAGGCCTTGTCTGCGCTGGTCTTCTCACCAAGATCAAGCGAAGAAATCTTCTTCATCTTGCTGGTGCCGCCCTCAATCAGGCGAAGAAGCTCGCGCGTTGGTCTCTCGTCAGCCGCCTGAAGCTCAGCTGCCATCTCACGCTCAACCGCGTCAAAGATGTCCTGAACATGCGATGACGTATCGTTTGTAGCCTTGATCAGCGGCATTGCGGTTGATTGTGCAACCACACCAGCGTAGTTTGGCTCGCGAGAAGGACGCATCTGAGCTGCGGCAACCTTGTGAGACGTAGCAGGTTTTGCACCCGACAACTCCACCGAGCTTGCAACTTCAGCCTCAGCAGCGACCTGACCAATGAGCGGCAGCTGTACTGGATGATACTTACGTATCTGCTGCTGATCATGGCGAGCTAGATGCTCGTCCATTGCAGCCAGCGCAAGCGTCCAATCATCAGCATGCTCAAGCTCGTCAATCGTACGCTTCTCAGGGAAGACTCCCTGGTCAACGTAAGAGATACGGCTAGAAATATCAGCAGCATGGTTGGTAAAGTCTTCAGGAATAGCCTCGGCACCAATCTCAGCAATACCAAAATCGCGCGTAATGGACTCTTCACCCACAGCCTTAGTCCACCAAGCTGTGCCAACGTCACCAACGGTTCCGTCAGCACGCTCGATAATGGGCAGACCGTCCATAGGATCTTTCCCCAGGCGCTCAAGAAGTACCGCAGCAGCACCCTTTGCACGTGCAACGGTACGCTCGCGCCAGCTCAAAAGCTTGGTGTAGTTCTCTGCAATCTGCGCGTAGTCGTTTGTAGAGTGCGCAGGAGCCTTCTTTGCACGAACGGGAAGAACACCCTCAGCAGTCGTGCTTACAACCTGCGCCTTCTTTGCAGGTGACTCGGCAGGCTGGACAGGCAGCTCGGTAGACTGAACACGGATGGAACCAGTCATGTCCCACTGAGAAGCCCTCATGTGCTTTGGCTTGTACGCAGCAATCGAGCGCCTTGAAGAGTCCAGCGGAATCACAATGCTCTCTTCTGGCGAGAAGTTCGATGCAGCTGAGACCTGCTTTGAAGATAGACCCTCATCTGAGCTCAGAAACGTTGCAGCTGACTGGCTCTTTGCTTCTACCTCATCGATTTTCTCGCCACGATTTACCGAGCGAGAAACAACTAAGGCAGTGCCAGAAATGACAGCAACCGCAGCAAGTACGATACCGATGCCTGTGAAGATTGCT
>JABZHU010000020.1:0-14212 GCA_015258705.1 Atopobium sp.
GATAATCTGTTAAAAAGACGTATACATTACGCTGAAAATACCTCAAACGTGCAGATTATCGTCATTAGATGTGTAATATGCCCGCATCTGAGCAGAATATCCGACTTAGGTGTGTTCCGTAGGTGCGGAATTTACCTATAGTTAAATCTTTTATATGACGCTATTCATTTTCTAGCATATTAGGTTAAGTTTATGCATAGAGATGAATATCGGGTAGTACGACCGCCTAGCTGCCTGGCTATCTTGATTAAGAACATGTCGATTCTTCAGCAGAACCTACCAAAGCTGCGCTATTTTGTGGGCTAGGCCTAAAAGCCGACGCTAACACGCTACAGAATCATAATCACCTGCATATGAACTGCCTCCCATTTCGTGGACATAAGAAATGGGAGACAGTTCATATGCATTATATAAGGCTTACTTAATTACTCAGTAGCAGGTGCTTCTTCTGGAGCCTGAGCCTCAGCTGTGTCATTTTTCTTAGCCAGCTTCTTATCAAGCCAACCCGTAAACGCAGGGGCTACCAGTGCAGTAATAACTACCGCAGCTGCAAGCTGAGCGTTTGCGTTTGCAACAACCTGAGCTGTATACGTTGGATCAACAGAAGCAACTGCAGCAGGAGTGGTTGTTGCGGTACCAGCAATAGTTGCGCTTGCAAGACTTGCCTTACCAGAGCCGCCAAGAAGACGCTCAACAAGCATGGTAAGAATACCCGTGATGATGCAAAGTACTGCTAAGAGAATACCTGATGGACCGCCAGTAATAAGATTCTCAACACTCATGCCACAACCAAGAGCAAAGCCAACAACAGCAATACAGGGGTTAATACCAGGAACCAAAAGCCCCCTGATAAAAGGACTGAGATTACCAAGAACAACACCAAGGACTAGAGGAAGAAGGGTACCCGCAAGTGCGGTAGGAGAAATTGCCGCAACACCTGCTGCACCTAGGGCAATCATGGTAACTGCAGGACCAGCAACAAGGGACAAAACCGCAGCCGCTCCCTGCTCATCAGGAGTTCCGTACTCAGCAGTAATACCAATGTACAGAGCAACATTACAGAAGGTAATGCCACCAATGATAGAAAGTGCATTAAGACCAAAGAAATTATCGTTCATGAATTTTGCAACAAAGAGACCAAAGGCAATAGCAATAGCGAGCTTAGGAATAAGAATGGTCAGGCCAGTCTTCAGAACCTTGGGAACAGTCTTCAGATCAATGGAGGCGCCAACAAACAGCAGAACAATTCCAACAATTGCAGGAGCTCCCTTAGCAACAGCAGTGGTAAAGCTACCAATTTCTAGAACCTGAGGAACAAATGAGTGAAGAAGTAGACCTACAGAAAGCGGATACAGCATAATATCGCCGGGGAACCTGGGGACGCCAATCTTACGAGTTGTCTTTTGCTGTTCAGCTGCCATTATCAGCTCCTTTGCCCTGGTTGGTCAAAAAATAGTTGACCTACTTTATCAGCACAAAGAATCATTTTTAAAAAGTACTGTACAAATTAACAATTTGGCTACAAACGCGAGAAGACCTTACAAACTGCAAGGTCTTCTCGCGAAATGGGTGTATTGAGCTGTAAAGACGGACTAAGCCCAGAACTTAGATTTTGCCGCCCTCGACAACCATAGTATTTGGATCTACTTCGTCGCCGTAAATTGGAGCGAGTGTCTCTTCATAAGCCTTGTGGAAGAAGTTCTCCTCTGCAAGAGGGCCGGTAATCTCGTTGTTGATAAACTCCAACACCGAGGAGTTACCCTTGTGAACTGCAGCGGCAATAGTATCGGAGTCGCCCAGGTCATCAATGCCAACAACAAAGCCAGGGTTAGACTTAATCCATGCAAGTACCTCGGTATTATCGGTTGAGAAAGCATCGCCGCGGCCGTCGAGCAGTGCGTTATACGCATCAGCATAGCTATCAAATTTGACCAGCTCAACCTTAGGCGCGTTCTTAGCAAACCAAACCTCAGCCGTGGTTCCCTTAGAAACAATAAGCTTCTTGCCATCAAGCTGGGAAACATCAGTAATTGGCGCAGAAGCGGGAGAAACAACACCCAGCTTGATCTTCATGTATGGCAGAGAGAAATCAACTTTTTCTTTACGGTCGTCAGTTACTGTAAAGTTTGCCAGCATGATATCTGCCTTATTGGACTGCAAGAAAGGCACGCGATTTTGTCCGTCAGTAGCAATGTAGTTGATTTTGACGCCCATATCCTTTGCAAGACGCTCAGCAAAAACAATGTCGTAACCAGCGTAATTACCGCTTCCATCAACGTAGCCAAAAGGAGCCTTATCGCTGAAGACGCCAATATTTACCGTACCGGCCTTCTTGATATCGTCGAGGGTTCTAAACTTTGAGTCTGTATCAGAAGATCCACCCTGAGCTCCGTCAGAATCCTTTTTCTTGCAAGCTGCCAGAAGAGCTGCAGCAGAAAGTGCGCTTGCACCAAGGAAAGCACGGCGAGAAAGAGAAGCGGAAGTATTTTCAAAGAAGTTCATTTCAAATCCTAACAAGTTGTATCAATTACTACATCATCTACGTGCAAAAACACGTTGTTTACTTATGCACACGTTCAAACTCAAAGGTGCGCAAAAACTCTTGTGCCCTTTCTGTTTTAGGTGCCGAGAAAAACTCTTGTGCATCGGACGACTCTTCTACGATGTGTCCCTGATCAATCAAAATGACTCGATCAGCAACTGCTTGAGCAAAGCGCATCTCGTGAGTTACCACCAGCATGGTCATTCCTTGCTCTGCTAGCTCCATAACTACCTGCAAAACCTCGTGAACCATCTCGGGGTCAAGAGCTGCAGTAATCTCGTCCAGCAAAAGAACTTCAGGGTTAGTCATAAGAGCACGAACAATTGCCACGCGCTGCTTTTGACCACCGGAAAGAGCTGATGGATAGGAGTCTTTCTTCTCCCACAGTCCCACACGACGCAACAGTTCTTCTGCCTGTGCCAAAACCTCATCCTCTGAGCGCTTCTGCACTACCAGAGGAGCCAGGGTTACGTTTTTCAAAACCGTCATGTTGGGGAACAAGTCATAGCTCTGAAAAACCATACCAATGCCTGCTGCGGCGCTTTCCCTCTTCTGACCAGAAATAACCTGATCGTGGAGAAGCACTTCTCCCCCTTGGATGTCTTCCAAGCCAACAATGGTGCGAAGGAGCGTAGACTTACCGCAACCGGAAGGACCTAGCACCACGACTACCTCGCCTTTATTAATGGAGAGCGAGATCTTATCAAGCACGGGTTTCTGGCTTGAGGGATATACCTTAGTGAGGTCCTTAACTGCTAAAACGGTGTTACTCATGTGAGGCGCTCCTCTCAAGCCTGCGTGAAAGATACGAAAGTGGGAAGCAGGCGGCAAAATACAGGAAGAAAATAGCTCCATAGATCCAAAGTGCTCCGTCAGTTGGGAACTTGAAGCGATAAAAATCGGTGATCTGACTACCAACTCTGAGCAGCTCAACCACGCCAATCAGATTACAAAGTGACGTTGTCTTAATCATGCGTGTAATCAGGTTGATAGCTGGAGGCAAAAGACGCTTGAAAGCCTGAGGTAGGATGACCTTAAAGAACGTCTGCTGACGAGAAAGACCAAGTACAAACGCACTGTCATACTGAGACGCTGGAATTGACTCCAACGACCCTCGTACCAGGTCTCCAAGCTCAGCTGCTCCCCAGAAGGTAAAAACCACAATTGAAGCTTCAATGCCATCAAAGTTGACATCAAACCATTCAGAAGTACCAAAGAACACCACAAAGAGCAGCACCAGCTGAGGCATAACACGAACAATCTCAAGGTAAACGCGAAGAATTGCACGAACAACCTTGTTGTTGGATGTCATAAAAAGTCCAACGAGAATACCAAGAGGAATGGAAAGTGCCACGGAGATAAGGCCGATGTGCACCGTTGTTGCAAGACCTCCAAGAAGGCGCGTTATCACTCCTTCCTGCAGCAAAATGTTATCGACGGGCATAGTCAAGCCTCCTCTCCAGCCAGCTGCCAAGCAAAGAAATAGGAACAAGGATAATCACATAGGCAACTACCAGCATAAAGAGAGCTTCTGTAGTGTCGTACTGCATGCCAATAATGTCCTTGGTTACATACATCAAATCTGCGAGGGCAATGCCGGAAACAACGGAAGATTCCTTGATCAAAAAAATGACGTTAGCAACAAGGCCTGGAATTGCTACAGAAAGTGCCTGTGGAAGAATAACGTGCTGGAGCGCTTGAATCTTTGAGAGGCCCAAAACCTGTGCAGATTCAAACTGAATAGCTGCAACTGATTCAAAGCCTGCGCGAAACACCTCTGCCATATAGGAGCCACCAAGAAACGTTAAACCCACAACAGCAGCTACCTCTGCATCCATTTTGAGACCAACTTTAGTCAAACCAAAGTAGATAAGAAACAGCTGAATAAGCAGGGGTGTTCCTCTGGAAAGCTCAACGTAAACAGCATTAAGCTGACTTAAAACAGGAATTTTTGTCAGCGAAATCTGAGCACTTATCAAACCAACGATAAGCGAGAAGAGAACTCCAAAGAAAGAGATAGTAAGCGTTATTTTTGCAGCTTCTGCATACAGTGGGAGGTGTTCCCCTATGAAGCTCCAGTCCATGCGAATAAATCCTCTCGGGATGTGCGAATACTCACACAAGAGTTACAAAATAGCTTTACGCCCGAGTCTGTACCAGGAAAATTTTGTTCAGCGACAATTACACCCTGGTCGTATGTGACCCGGGCACCAGACACATCGCGGTGCATGCACAAAGTGCAGTGTATGTCGTAGCCATAATTCGCATGCGTATAATCCTAGCCGCAACTAGGATATTGTCAACTCACAATTGGTAAATTTTTTGATAATGGAAAATTCCTCCACCAAATCCTCAACTGACATACGTGCGTTAGCAGGACTTGTAGAAGGTAGTTGACGTGCAGAAATACCAGTTTGTTGCTCAGTATAACGCCTGTAAAATTTTGTTGCGGTGCCGCCTAGCGTAAAAATAGCACAGATTGATGAATCTTGAATAAGAGCGCCAATATTGTGTGGAATCGGATTTGCAATAGAAGCGTCACTAGCACCCTTAATATCACAAGCCTTAAGAACATCACAAAGAGCAAGATGATGTCTTTTACAGAAGTCAATTTTTTCAGGTATGGACGTGAGGAGTTTCTCGCCATATAGCGCAGCAACTACGCGCCAGAATCTATTCTGAGGATTGCCAAAGTAAAAGCCAATTTCTCGAGACTTAGGGCTTGGCATGGATCCCAAAAGCAGCACGCGAGAGTCCGGGAAAATAATGGGATCAAGCGTGTTCTCTACATGCGTAAGCGCAGTTTTGGCAGCATCGCTGGCAGGCTGCGGCGTCTTTACAGCCACAGCTACTCACCTTCTTGCAGCGGCTCAACAAACTCCTGCAAATCATCAAGGCGCAGCACAGTTACTTGGCCATAGCCGGCTCCGCCTGTAGTGCCTGTGTCAATTCCCCACTTATCGCCATCTGACTGCACCCATTGCGCAAGGCCATCAGGAGTGGTGGCACTGCGATTCAAGTTTTTTGCACCAAAGCTTGCTAACAAAGGTGTGGGTGTATGACCGCAAATTACAACGGCATACGCTGCTTCTGACGTGCGGAAATCCGTAGGATATTGCCAGAACTCTTCACGAATCCACAAAAGATCGTTTTCAGACTGCTTGCTTAAATACTGCTCCAAAGAAGCCTTATCCCAGGCGGTTGGCAAGGGAACGCCATTAGACTTTACGCCCGCATGTACCAGAACAAAATCTCTGCCTTGGACCTCAACGGTGGCGTACAAAGGAAGCGCCTGCAACCAGTCAATCAGCTCACCATATTCTTCTTCAGAAAGCGTCTTGAGCTCAGCAAGTGTCGCCTCTCCCCCGTTAATCTGCCACATAAACTGAGCTTCAATATCGGCTTCTGGGTCCAACGCTTGCAGCGCAAGCTGCTCATGATTGCCCATCAAAACCGTGCAGTTTGGAAGCGCGCGAATTGTCTTAATAGTGGCAAGCGAGCTAGGACCACGGTCAATCATGTCGCCAAGACAATAGAACACGTCTGACTCGGTTGGATTAATACGCTCTAGAGCACGCCTAAGCGGCTCCACATGACCGTGAATATCAGAAAAAACGTACGTTGCCACAAAAACCTATTCTGTCGAACCTTCATCTGCAAGCGTCTGACCATCAAAGTTCAGATTTTGCGTAAGCTCTTTTGCAGTATCAAGATTAAAGTCTGGCGAGAAGAAAACGTCAAGTGCATATGGCACATTTGCCAGCGCATGGTCATACAAATCCCAGAAGCTCTCTTTGCGCACCTCTCCCGTAAAAGGATCAATCCACTCATTTCCCGCTCTGTTATCAAAATCAGAATCAGAAGATTCCCTTGCCCCGTGCGAGAGTGCCTCAATCAAAGAGAACCTATTTGTACCAAAGGTGCGTTCAAGATGACCAAGTAGCTTTCTCTTCTTACCTGTCGGCGAATACGCTAGATGTTGGATAATCCTAAAATCAACAGCAGCTGACGAGAAAATCCTGGTATCGGTAGGTTTTTCATACGTCCATAGCAACGCAAAGAAAAACACCCTATCCAAAACGTAAAGCGTATGCAGCGATGCTTTCAAAACCTCGCTATAAGGCCTATAGGTAGCTACCGTTTTACCAAGGTGAGCGTAAAGAATTGCCTCATCAAGGTCCTTCTCGATTTCTGCATGTACTTGATTTTTAGCAGATTCATCCAAGCCCTCAACACCTTGAGAGGTAAGCATATTCTGCCAATAATAAACAAAAGGATGAGCAGTGGAATCAAGCATATAGTGGCAGAGGAATCCCGCAATATAGGCGCGAGCAACCGCAACGTCTTTGAGTGGCAGAGGTGCAATTGCATCCCGCATAGAAAGAAGAAGTTCGGGCGTTTTTTCTTTATGCATGATCGACGCATATTTAGCGTAGCGATGCAGCAGCGGATCTGCTGCTAAATAAAACAGCGGATCTGGACCTTGGTTGCCCAACAAAAAAGCTTCTCGCTCTTCCATCGTAGAAAAACCAAGTTTGCCTGCAGCTATATCAAAGGCATCCTTGCCAAAGAAGTCATGAGTCAAAATTGCGGGCATATCCATTCCTTTCAGATTGCTACAAACCATTTTACCCAGCAATGGCTCAGTGCGTTAGAGAGAATATAAGACAGCATGTAGTCACTATTGTGAATAAGTTGCCTCTAAGCTCTCTTCAGCTACCGTCCGCCGATTAATAAGCCTTACCCCCTGTAGTAATACTTAAATATTTGATATCTTTAAACATACTTGGGGGAGATATTTTCTGTCTGAGCCATCTAGCTTGTATTGCGACTACAAGCTGGGAAAGTAAGGATCTAAGGAGTGAGGCATTCCTTACGGCACAGTAAAGAAAAACCTGCAAAGACAGAGAATATCTAATTGAGGGGAGCAATCATGGCATGCTGCTATGAGAAGCTTATCTCTGCAGGTAACAAGAGTCTCTGCAGAGTCAAAACATCACGTTCTTCTGACATAAAGAAGCGTGAGTAACATGAACACGGCAAGAAAAATTAAACTCTATAGGATGCTTACGGCCCTTGCCTATGGCGACGCCTATGGCATGCCAACAGAGATGATGTCACCACACCAAATTGATTTTGCATTTCCTGATGGAGTTCAAAGTCTTTCAAGTCCACCTAAAAATGACTTTTTTGGAAGACCTTTTACCGCAGGTCAAACTACAGATGACACAGCAAATGCAATTATTTTGACTAAAAACATCATTGATAACCAGGGAGTTTTTAACCAATCCCGCTACTTTGATGCGCTAGAAAATTATGTGGCAACAGAGCCAAACGCTGCTCAGGTAGTTGGCCCTTCCACAAGAGCTGCGTTAGCCAATCGACTTTCTGGCCACTCGCTTAAAACGTGTGGTCGCCTTGGAACCACTAACGGATGCGCCATGAAATGTGCGCCGATGGCTTCAATTGTGAGCTGGAAAGACAAACATGCGCTCATTAACAGTGTTACTGAACTTGCGCTTCCCACGCACGGAACCAACGTAGCTATCATGGGCGCATCAATGATTGTGGCCGCCATAAGCAGAGGTCTTTCTGAAAACTCGTTTACGGTTGAGGACGCTCTTGAAACTGCTTTAAGTTACGGACACCGAGCTCTCTACACAAAAATTGGTACACAAATGCCTATGCCTAGCATGTACCAAAAGTGCATCATGGCGCTGGAGTTTTGCGAGGGTGCCAAAAACTTTGAGGCTCCCCTAGCAGCATCAAGAGACATCTACGACTACTGTGGCTGTGGTTACGAAACCATAGAGACCATCCCTGCAGTTCTTGCGGTAGTTAAACTCTCACAAGGAAAAGTCTCTAAAGCAGCGAGAATAGCTGCGGAGATGGGTGGAGACACGGACACCATTGGATCTATTGCGTGCGCTATTTGCTCACAGATTCACTATGACGTTTTGCCTGATGAAGTACATCTGCTTGAGCGCGTCAATGGATACCAGTTTGAAAAACTTGCAAACGATTTGGAAAACGCCACTTCCCTACCGTATGATGTAGCTATCTAGTTTGCGCTCTTTGCGCCATAGCATACGTTTCTTGTAGGAGGCGCCATGAGCTCCTGTGCTCTTATCGATTTGCATGTCCATCTTGATGGATCAATTCCACTTCCTGCCGCAGCTCAACTTGCAGCAGAAGCGGGACTTGATTTCTCTTTGGCTGAACTCAAAGAAAAGATGCAAGTCCCAGCTCATTGCCAGGATCTTAACCAGTATCTTGCTACATTTGAGCTGCCTCTCAAGCTTATGCAGTCAGCACAGGGCATTCGTACGGTTGCAAAGGCATTTCACGAGCAACTTGACACGGAGGGCATTCTCTACGCTGAACCCCGCTTTGCACCAGGAAGTCTTACTGCAGGAGGTCTTTCTCAGCAAGAAGTTCTTGAGGCTGCTCTTGCTGGTAGGGATGACTTCTATGCAGAGAACCCACAGTCAGAGCTCCACACGGCATACATTATTTGCGCTATGCGTGGCACAGGTGAAGAGCTTAAGCACAAAAATGAAGAGTCAATTGATCTGGCTGCAGCGTACCTTGGAAAAGGTGTTGTAGCTGCAGACTTAGCAGGAGCAGAAGCGCTTTTTGCCACAGAGAACTTCTCGTCCCTTTTTGCTGACGCACAAAGAAAAGACGTTCCTTTTACTATCCACGCGGGAGAAGCTGCTGGTCCAGAAAGCATCAAGGCTGCACTTCGACTTGGCGCACAACGCATTGGTCACGGTGTTCGCTCTTTGGAGGATGCGGGCGTTATCCAGGACCTTAAAGCTGCAAATGTTGCGCTTGAGATTTGCCCTACCAGCAACCTTCAAACGCGCATCTTTGAGTCAATAGAGCGCTTCCCGCTTGAGCAACTGCTTGATGCTGGCCTGACGATCACTATCAACACGGACAACATGACTGTCTCCAACACTACCCTCTCGCGCGAGTTTGAGCTTTTGCAGCAGCACTGCGGTCTAGACAAAAATACCGCACGTGAGCTTGCTGAAAATGCTGCACGTGCGGTATTTAGTGATTCTAGCGAGAAGGACCGTCTACTTGCCCACCTTAGGCAATAGTAGCCTCATATCCTGCCTGAACAACAGCATCAACCAATGCGCTATCAGCGACATCAGAAGATAGCTCAACTACAGCGCTCTTCTCGTCAAGTGAAACGGTTGCCTTAGAGACACCCTCGACAGCCTCAAGAGCCTGTGTGACGTGTGCAACACAGTGCTGGCAAGACATGCCCTCTACGTTTAGTTTCTTCTCCATATAAGATTCCTCCTTCTGTGACGCGGATGCGTCGTTTGTGGACTTAGTTTGGACGTCAATGACTGGTTTTGTGTCATGAGCGTCTTGGCGAGTTGCTGAGCTGGTATTCTTTGGCTTCCAGGTACGCAGGCGCAGTGCATTGCATACAACAAAGACTGACGAGAAGCCCATGGCGGCTGCACCAATCATAGGGTTCAGCGAAATGCCAAATGGATACAACAGGCCCATAGCTACAGGGATACAAATGGTGTTATAGAACAGCGCCCAGAACAGGTTTTCTTTGATGTTGGTCATAGTGGCGCGAGAAAGCTCAATTGAAGTTGCTACATCAGCTGGATCAGATTTCATCAAGACAATGTCAGCAGACTCAATGGCAACATCGGTACCTGCACCAATTGCAATACCCACGTTTGCTCGTGCAAGCGCTGGAGCATCGTTGATACCGTCGCCAACCATGACAACGTTTTCTCCAGCGTCCTGGAACTGCCTAATGTAAGACTCTTTTTGGCTTGGCAAGACATCAGAAATGACCTGGTCAACGCCAAGTTCCTTACCAATGACGTTTGCCGTTGTTGCCTGATCTCCGGTAAGCATGACAGACTTAACGCCCATAGCACGAAGACGAGCAATGGTAGATGCGCTAGTTTGCTTAACCTTATCGGCTACAGCAATAACACCAAGAAGCTTACCCTCAAGTGCAAAGTACAGCGGTGTTTTTGCCTGTTCAGCTAGCTGCTGAGCCTGAGAAGTCAGCTCTTGTGTGCTGATGCCCTCCTGCTCCATAAGACGAGCGTTTCCTGCTACAAGGCGTTTCTCGCCAACCGTTGCTATGAGGCCACCACCAGCAACCTGTGAGAACTCCTGTACATCAAGAGAGCTGCCTGCAGACTCTCCAAGCTTCTCTTGAGCATACGTAACAATAGCCTGCGCAAGTGGATGCTCGCTCTTTTGCTCAAGCGCATATGCATACTCGAGCAACTGATTCTCGGAGGTACTGCCTGCACAAAGAACATCAGTTACGCTTGGCTTGCCCTCAGTGAGCGTTCCGGTCTTATCAAGAACAACCACGGTTGCTCTAACCGCACCCTCAAGCGCCTCGGCGGACTTGACCAAAATGCCATTTGAAGCGCCCAGGCCGGTGCCCACCATAATGGCGGTAGGCGTTGCCAGACCAAGTGCGCAAGGGCAGGAAATAACCAGAACAGCAACAGCGTGCGAGAGAGCAACCGCAAAGTCACCAGGAGCTACAAAAACAAACCATGCTGCAAACGTTACCAGCGCAATTCCAATGACAACAGGTACAAAGATACCAGCAATGCTGTCAGCAAGACGCTCAATAGGTGCTTTGGAGCTTGTTGCCTCATCAACCAGGCGAATGATGCCTGCAAGCGTTGTATCATCGCCAACAGCGGTGGCACGCATCTTAAACCAGCCGCCGGTAGATACCGTTGCGCCTGTTACGGAGTCCCCAACAACCTTGCTTACAGGAACGGGCTCTCCGGTAATAGCGGACTCATCGACAGATCCTTCTCCTTCGATGAGCTGGCCATCAACAGGAATCGACTGACCTGCCCTTACCACAAGAACGTCTCCCACCACAACGGTCTCTGCAGGAACTTCCTGCTCAATACCGTCTTTGACGAGAATAGCCGTCTTTGGAGCAAGGTTCATAAGTGCGCTAATTGCACCTGTGGTATGACCCTTTGCGCGCGCCTCAAAGAACTTGCCCAGGGAAATCAGAGCAAGAATCACACCTGCGGTCTCAAAGTACATGCCGTGCATTGCTTGGTGAGCTGCAGCAACATCTCCTGCAACAAACGCATTTGCCATCTGGTACAGGCTAACAACACTGTAAGCAAACGACGCTACTGAACCTAGCGCAATGAGCGAATCCATATTAGGCGAGCCATGCAAAAACGCGCGGAATCCGCCAATAAAATAGTGACGACAAATAAAGAGAATAGGAATGCAAAGCAAAAGCTCAGTAAGAGCCAAGTTCATCATGCCATTCATTCCAGAAACAGCAGATGGAACAGGTGCCCCTATCATCTCACCCATAGCAAGATAGAGCAGTGGAATGGCAAACACCATTGAGGAAATAAGCTCGACTCTCTTCTGCTTTACCGCCTTTTCTGAAGCATCGGTAGCATCTGCCTTAGTAGCTGCAGCAGAATCTTTTTTGTCGCTACGAGGTGTTGCCTCATAGCCTGCTTTGCTTACTGCGTCAGAAATCTGCTTGAGGGTATCTGGATTACCGTCGTAATCAACTTCCATAGAATTCTTAAGCAGATTAACGCGTGCCTCAGAGACACCAGAAACAGAGTTTGCCGCCTTCTCTACGTGCGCAGAACAACTTGCACACGTCATTCCTTGTACATCAAAAACTTTCTGATCCATAACGCCACCTTACATAAATCGCTTAAAGAGGTCCATAACCTCATCAATAACTTCTGTATCACCCGACTGGATGCGATCAACTACGCAAGACTCCAGATGATCCTGCATTACTTCTCTTGAGACAGCCTTAACCGCAGACTCAACTGCCGCAAGCTGAATAAGGATATCTCCGCAATAACGATCCTCGTCAATCATTGTTTTAATGCCATTTAGCTGGCCGATTGCACGGTTAATACGGTGAGAAACCCCACTTTTAAGTTCGTTTGAGCGAGGGGTTGCCTTGTGATCACAATGACAGCATGTCTTTTGTGATTGGCCGTCTTTCTGAGCCATCTGTCCTCCTTTACATACCCTAAGGGGGTATTAGTTTCTGTAAACAGTATACCCCCATACGGTATTTTTATGCAACAAAAAAACAGCGACCGAAGTGATGTGACCCCCAAAAGTTAGACTTTTTTAGCGTAGCAGTTTATATGGCTGCTACGCTATTTTTATGCAGCCAAGAGTCTAAGCCTGTATTGTACTGGACTTAGCCATCCTAGTTTTTCTTTAATTCTTTGTTCGTTGTAATACTTTATGTATCGTTCGATTTCTGACTTTAGCTCATCGTAGCTATAGTAAATAACGCCATAATAGATCTCTTGTTTAAGCAATCCAAAGAAGTTCTCCATAACGGAGTTATCATGACAGTTTCCCTTACGAGACATACTTTGGAAGATTCTTTCTTCCTTAAGACGATGAGAGTATGCTTTCATTTGGTAAGCCCAGCCTTGATCCGAATGGAAAGTTCTTCTATATTTGCAATCGGATGTTATTGCAATAGCCTGTCCCAATGCATCCATAACATTTTTTGCTGAAGGGTGTCTGTCAATTCCATAGCTTATAATTTCACCATTACACATATCCATGAATGGATCTAAATAAAGCTTATGCATTGTCATGTGACCTTTAGCAGTAATCTCATAATACTTAAACTCTGTAGTATCTGTTGTAATCTTCTGATGTGGTATATAGGTATTAAATCGTCTCCTTATGCGATTAGGAGCAACCGTTCCAACTTTACCTTTGTACGAACTGTATTTACGGCTTTTTCGAATGAAAGAAGTAACCTGTAGACCAAGTTTCTGCATTATACGTTGTACTTTCTTTTTGTTTACACAGTAGCCTTGATTTTGTAATTCTCCAGCCACTCGACGATAGCCATAATCCTTGTGAGTCTTTCTGATTTGAAGAATCTTCTCATCGATTTCTTTGTCAGGGTTTTCTCTATCGAATCTTTTCTGCCAGTACATATATGTTGCTTTAGGCATACTTATATAAGAGAGAAGGTCTTTTAGTTTGAATTCTCCTCGGAGGCTATTGATGACGAGCGCCTTTCTCTCATTTTTGCCTCGTCCTCTAAACGCAGCCTCCTCAGTTCTTTTAAAAAGGCATTTTCAATTCTTAACTTAAGCAGTTCATCTTCTAATTCTCTAATATGTTCTGCACTGGTATCAACTATTCTTTCTTCTGCTTTTTGAGTTTTACTGTCTATCTGAGGCTTATCCAATGTTTTCTTTCGACCTTTCCTGCGAGATTTTAAAGCGTCAGGACCGGCAGTACGAAAGCGATTAACCCAGTTAGCAATCATGCTCGGATTGTTTATACCTTCTTGAATTGCCAAGTCTTGATATGAAATTTCACTTGATAGATATAGTTCTACAACAGAAATCTTCTTTTCGAAAGAGTATGTTGTTTGTTTACGAGAACGCATTAATCCTTCATCACCGAACGCATTGTATGCATTAATCCATGTGCGTAGCTGTGAATCAGAACCAAGTCCATATCTTTTAGAAAGATATTTCACTCCACCTTTGCCATCTAAATACTCTAAGACAACTTTCTTCTTGAATTCAAAACTATGTTTTGCCATAAAAATACCGACCTCCTAATCGTTAGATTTTGGTCTAACTTTTGGGGGTCGGTACA
>JABZHU010000021.1:0-14203 GCA_015258705.1 Atopobium sp.
CAATAGCGGTGTTCAAAATGATGAAGTAGCAGAACAGCATACCCAAGAAAAACAGGGTAATCATAGCAGCTACGGTAGGAACAACCCACTTGCGCTCTTTAGCGTTAAGCGCAGGCAAGAAGAACGCCATAATCTCCCAGATGATAATAGGTGTACAAATAATCACCGAGAAGAAGAAAGCCACCTTAAACCTGATACTAAAGCCGCCAAGAACCGAGATAACCGTAAGCTTACCGTCGGTTAAAAACTCCCTGATAGGGTCAATCAAAATCTCAATCAGTGCAGGTGTAGCAAAATAAATAATGATTGCGGTAACAAAAAGCGATACCACCACAATGGTCACGCGGCGACGGAGTTCTCCCAGGTGATCAAAAAGTGGCATACGAGCTGGAGTAATAGGCATTACACACGAAAGCTGGACTTATGCGTCCTGGCTTTCTCCCTCCTCTCCAGCAACTTCTTCTTTTTTGTCTTCTGCCATGGAGCGAGAAGAACGTGCAGATCCAAGGTTATAGAGGTCTTTTGCAGATGGAGCGGCAGCAGGAGTCTCTTCTGCGGCCTGAGGTGCCACGTGCTCGGTTACCTCTGTGGAATCATCTGAGAAAGCAACAGAAGAGGTAGTTTGTGGTGCAGATGCAGGAGCCTCGCCAGTAGGAGCGGTCTCTGCCTGCTCAGCCTCCTGGGTCTGCTCGGCCTGCTTGCTCTGTTCAGCTGCCTCAGCAGCAGCCTTCTCAGCTGCCTCACGCTCTTCCTTGAGACGAGCACGACGCTCAGCAAAGGTCTCCTGGTGATCTGTATCCTCGCGGTCAGCATCAGATGCAGCATTTTTGAGCTGCTCGGAGCGCTTGGGTTTCTCGTGAAGTGCATCCGCTGCAGGATCAAGTAAGTCTGCACGGACAACTTTATTAAAGCCTTCTTGAGCGTTCTGGAACTGTCTGAGAGCACGGCCAAGCGTGCGACCCATACCAGGTAATTTATCAGGACCAAATACTAAAAATGCAAAGAGCAGAATTAGTACGAGCTCTGTTTCTCCAATGCCAAACACAAGCAATACCTTTCTGGAACAAACATAAACAAGCTCTTTGAACCGTTTCTCAAAGAGCTTGCAAGTTACTAAACCTACTTGCGAACGTTAAGGTCTTTATCAACCCCAAGAAGCGTAAAGACACGCTCCACGTTTTTCTGAGGGTTTGCAACAACAAGCACAGAACCGCTCTCTTGTGCTCGATGTGCGGCACCCACTAAAACGCCAATGCCCGTCGAATCAATATAAGCTACCTCAGCAAAATCAGCTTCAACTTCTTTTGCTCCATCGGCGAGCGCAGTATCCAAAGCATCACGAAGCTCGGAGGCGTTTGATACGTCTACCTCGCCCTCAATGCGAATAATGGTCTTTGTATCTGTAATTTCAGAGCTTATCTCTAGTGCCATAACTCCTCCTTACTTGGTGTTATTTGAAGAGGTAGAGGTGTTTCCGTTTAATGCATCAAGAACTTTCTGTGCATTATCCCTCACACCGGCGCTATTATCGGAATCCTTTTCAATTGCCTTCTGCAGTGCCTCTTTTGCAAGATCTACTTGATCAGTAACACGATACATCATTCCCAAATTAAGCCAACCGTTAGCATAGTCTGGAGAGCGATCCGTTACTGCCTTAAGTGCCTCAACAGCACCTGTTTGATCTCCTGCGTAGAACTGTGCAATAGCCCTATCAACACGGACTTCATCAGAATCATTTGAAGCAAGATACGTATCGTACTCAGCAATTGCTTTGTTAATCAGCTGCAAAGACTGCTTCTGAACAGAGTCATCTTGAGAAGAACTCTTAAGCGCCATTCCCCAACCTAAATAGGTACGAGCCAAATCAAGATGTGCTGGTAGATTATCTGGATTGGACTGAATAGCAGACTCTTTTTCTTCTGCTTGCTTCTGATAGACCTGGTTAATAGCCTCAGGAGAATTTTGCTGAGCCTGATGCTGCTTTTGTGAATTAGAGAAAATGCTGGCAAGAGAAGGCAGCATCATAGAAATAGCAATAAAGAGCGAGAATACGCCAATAGCAATCTTCATGCCTGTAGAAGGACCTGGCTTTTTAGGAGCCTCATCGGGCTTGCGGTCCTTTGCCTTCTTTTTTGCTGTCTGGTTTGCCATGGCAACCAGCTCTTTTTCTGCCTTCTGTTCTGGTGTAAGTTCTGGCTTTGAAGTATTAGTTGGCATTCAACATCCAATCGCTTTTTCTAAACATAACTAATCAAGATACGGCAGAATGGGCCTACTTTCAAAGGAAATACCAAAGTTACACAAGCTATCCCCAGACGCTCTGGCCACGATCAACTTTTGCAAGTCGAGCACTTACCTGTTTAACAGCAACAATAAAGACATCGAGGGCGGCATCAAGCTCTTCCAACGTTGGGTAACTTGGAGCAATTCTGATATTAGTATCAAAAGGATCCTTGCCGCATGGCCATGTAGCTCCTGCAGGTGTCATGGTAACGCCCAGTTCATTGGCGCGAGAAACAATTGCGCGTGCAGAGCCAACAGGACCATCAAACGAGACAAAGTAGCCACCCTTAGGATGAGACCAGGTTGCAACACCAAGATCTCCCAGGCCTTCCTGCAATTTGCGCTCTACTAGTTCAAAGCGTGGTCGAAGCAGCTCGGCATGCTTTTGCATATGAGCTTCAATGCCTTGAGAGTCTTTGAGGAAACGTACATGCGCCAGCTGCGAGATTTTCTCGGGAGAAACTCGAGCAACCTTGAAAGCGCTCTGGATTTCTTTACTGTCTGCAGGGCTTGCAGCAACCCAGGCCATGCCCGAGCTTGGGAAGGTTACCTTTGCCGTTGAAGCAAAAGCGATAACCAGGTTCTTTTGAGCACCATCTGCGGCAACCTCTGAAAGTGCATCAAAGATATTTAAAAGCTGAGGAGCCTCAGATTCTGGTACAAAGGCGTGAATCGCATAGGCGTTATCCCAGAAGATTCTAAAGTCAGGAGCTGCAGGTTTGAGATTTGCAAACGCACGGACTACCTCATCTGAATAGGTAATGCCAGTTGGGTTGGCAAAACGTGGCACACACCAAATTCCTTTAACAGAGCTGTCGTTCTCAACAAGCTCCTTGACCACGTCCATATTGGGGCCATCGTCGGTCATAGGGACTGCAATATTTTCAAAGCCGTAATGCTGTGTAATAGCAAAATGACGGTCATAACCGGGAGCGGGGCACAGAAACTTGAGTGTAGTGCTCTGGGCCTTTGCAGCCGCCATCTGCTCTGCCCAAGACGGCTGACCAGAAAGACCGTGGGTAACGGCATGAGAAATAATGTCATGCATAAGGTTAAGGCTAGAAGAGCCGTTTACGATGACCTGATTAGCAGGTACACCTGTGAGCTCCGCGGCAAAAGCTCGCGCAGAAGGAAGGCCCCAGGGGTCTCCGTAGTTGTCCGCAAAAGCGCCGCCGTCAGTCAGGTCAGAACTGGAGTTCAGCTTATCAAGCATAGGCTTAGACAGCGCCGTCTGTGCAGGGCTTGGCTTTCCGCGAGCCATATCAAGCTTGAGGTTTTTCTCGCCAAGTGCACGAGCTTCTTGTCCAATAAGCTCAAGGACCTGGTTAAGCTCAGCGTCGCTCATCTTCTGATAAGCGTTTTGCTCAGAGGTTGATTTTGGCTGGAACAGCTCGCGAGAAACTAGCTCAAACATGACACTCCCCTTTTCGGTCTCTGCGTGATACAAAGTATAGGTGATTTAAAAATCAACGCGACAAGGAGAATCATGGCAAATTCTGCACAGCCTGGCATGCGCTCGGAGGCATATGGCGAGCTCCAGCACCTTGTTGACAACCTTTATAAGCGCAAACCTTCGGGCACGGTCACTAAGGTTGACGTGCTGATTCAAGCCGAAGTAGATGATCTTGAAGAGGATTTGCAAGAAGTCATTGAGCTAATTCCGTCGGGCACATATGTCCGCGCTCGTCTCTGCGATCAGATTAACTCAATTGTTACGGCGCATGGTTGGGGCTTTACCTACGGCACCGTTGAATAACCAAAGCTTATCGATTAGTACGTCTCATTAAATTTTATTTTTACTCGCCGTCTTTCCGCACGCTGTTCTTGCGATGCTTATAGAACTCTGAAACGTGCACAAAGAGAAGTCCCAAGATTGCTGAAGCAAACGATGCGGCGAGAACAGCTACTTTAGCAGCAAGAATCTCCCCTGCGTCTGAGAAGGCAAGATTAGAGATAAGAATTGACATGGTAAAGCCTAGGCCACCCATAAGACCTACGGCAGTAATCTGTATCCAGTCAACTTTTGCAGGAAGCTTGCAAATCTTACATTTGACCAGCAACAACGTTACAAAAATAATTCCCAGTGGCTTGCCCAGGACGGCACCAAAGAAAACGCCATGTGCAATAGAGCTGCTCAATAGAGCGCCAAAATCTGCTCCTACCAGTGTAATCTGCGCGTTTACAAACGCAAAAATAGGCAGAACTACAAAGTTTACAAAGACAGAAATATAGTGCTCAACACGCTGAAGCGGTGGAGTTACGTGGTGCATGACCTGCTCGATGGAGTTAGCGCCATGTGTAAAGTCATGCTGACCCAAAACGTGATGCTCGTCATCGTAGTGATCGTCAAGCTCACGAGCGCGTCTTGAAAGCCAGCTTCCCAGCTTGCTCAGGCGAACATCAGAATGAGATGGCAAGAAAAAGGCAAGAAGAACGCCTGCAAGGGTTGCATGAATTCCCGAGTGGTACATGCAAACCCAGAGAACCAAACCAACAAGTAAATAAGGACCAGAAGAATAAATCTTTAAACGATTCATTCCCCACAAAATGACAAGTACTCCAAGAGAAGCTGCTAACCAGGCAATATCTGGCGTGTGACCATAAAAGAGTGCGATGACCACAATTGCCAAGATATCATCAGCAATTGCAAGTGTTTGGAAGAACACCTTAGTCTGTGGGCTAATTCTGTTGCCCAACAGCGACATGACACCCAGCGCAAAGGCAATATCGGTTGCAATTGGTGTTGCCCATCCATGAGGAGCAGTACTTGCATTGAGTGCCAGATAAATAAGGGCAGGAACTGCGACACCGCCGACAGCAGCAAGCATAGGAAGCATTGCTTGTCTTGGCTTTCTAAGCTGGCCAACAGTTACCTCATACTTAAGCTCAATACCCACCAGCAAGAAGAAAATTGCCATAAGGAAGTCATTCACAAAGGTTTCTAGAGCCATATGTGCATGAATCATTCCAAGCGAGAAACTCATTTGGACTTCAAGAATTTCTCGAACCACCTCATGAGCAGGTGAGTTGGCAACTACAAGCGCAATAAGAGCTGCAAGCACCATAACTGCCGCTGCAATAGTGCTGTTAGAGGTGATTTTCTTTAGAGAAGAGCGCTGACTAATTCTTCTTACAACTGCGGGCTCTCTATAAATGCTAGACATAATCTGCCGTTCTCTCTTTATCTGAATGGTATTGACCGTTAGCTATGAAAGTTTTTCTCGAGTTATATGCCTAGTGTACCGTCTACCTACCGTTGAGGGCAACTTGTCATATCTCGGGGAAACGGGGTATATCTCTATGTAAAATGTGGGTAATAGAAAGTCAACGTTTGGCTACTTGTAGCACGTATATATTTGGAGCGGATAATGGACACTAAGCGAATTGCCATCATCACAGACTCAGGAACTAATGTCCCACCTGATTTTGTTGCTGAACACAATATTCGTATCACCCCACTTCGCATTAACTATTCTGACGGCTCTTCCTACGAGTCTGGTATTACCATCACGCCAGCAGAGCTTGTTGCTCGCTTTGAAGAAGAAGTTCCTAAGACTTCACTTCCTTCTCCTGAGGGAATTAAAGCTGCCTTTGATGATGCAAAAGCAGCTGGTTACGAGGGTGCTGTTTACATTGCAATTTCCTCCGGACTTTCTGCTACCTGCGATACTGCTCGCATGATTGCAGAGTCCATTACAGACTTCCCTATTTATGTTGTTGATACCAAAAACATTGGTATTGCTTCCGGTCTTATTGTTATTGAGGCCCAACGTCTTATTGAGCTGGGCCTTTCTCTTGAGGAGATTGGCGCCAAACTTGATCAGGCTTCTCTGAACACACGCGTATACTTCTCCGTTCCAAGCCTTGAGTACCTGCGCAAAGGTGGCCGCATTTCTGAGGCAATTTATCGCATTGGTTCCATGTTGAACATCAAACCTGTTCTTACCTGCGATGAGAACGGAAAGTACACCATTGCCAAGAAGACTCGTGGTTGGCAGAAGTCTCTTGCAGGGCAGATTGCGCTAGGATCAGCCTTTGCTCAGCAATTTGACCACGTTCATGTAGGAATTTGCTGCTCGGCACCTAATATCATTTACTCCGAAATGGAAGCCATGATTAAAGAGGCAATCCCTAATGTCACCGACTTTAGGTATGTCGAGGCTGGCTCGGACCTTGTTGTCCATACGGGACCAGGCCTTGTTGGCTATGCCGTATTCGGTTACTAACAGTTAATCGCCTCATGCAACTAAGAACAGCCGCCCACTCAGGCGGCTGTTTTCTTGCAAAGAGCATGTGTGGCGAGAAGATCTTCTCGCCCTACGCGTCTGGGGTTACAGCAACGGTTGATCCGCGAAGAAACCTTGGTCATCAAGGAGGTTGGAGCCGTCTGCAGCCTCAGTAGCAAGCTGATCGCAGCGCTCGTTAAGTGGATGACCTGCGTGGCCCTTGACCCACTTGAAACTTACCTCGTGGTCTTCCATAGCAGCAAGGAGGCGCTTCCAAAGATCTACGTTTTTGACAGGCTCTTTAGATGAGGTCTTCCAGCCTTTTCTAATCCATCCTGAGACCCATTTTTGATTAAACGCATCAACTACGTACTTGGAATCGGAATAGAGCTCTACCTGACAAGGGCGCTTAAGCGCTTCAAGTGCAACAATGACGCCAAGGAGCTCCATACGGTTATTTGTAGTCGTTTTATAACCCTGACTGAATTCTTTTGTATGCTGCTGGCCGGAAGGATCGGTGTACAGAAGCACTGCCCCATAGCCACCAGGACCGGGGTTTCCTCGAGACGCACCGTCTGTATAGACTGTTACGTGCATATATGAGGTTGCAGCCTCCATACCAAATCTCCTCTAGAACGAGCGTTGACCGTGCCTACTTTGCCTCAGCCCAATTGGAACCATAGCTGACATCAGCAATTAGAGGAACACGCAGAGTTACAACGTCTTCCATGGTCTCTTTTACCAGCTTAGAAACTGTCTCAATCTCTGACTCTGGAACTTCCAAGTCAAGTTCGTCGTGAATCTGAAGAATCAGCTTTGATGCAAGACCCTCATCACGCAGGCGTTTCTCGACATTAATCATTGCAATTTTGATAATGTCTGCGGCACTTCCCTGCATAGGGTGATTCATAGCAGTGCGCTCGCCAAAGGCAATAAGCTGACGATTTGACTGGTTAAACTCTCTAATGTGGCGCTTACGGCCGTACATGGTAACCGCATAACCACACTCGTGAGCAGTACGTACGGAGTCATCAAGATACGCACGAACGCCAGGATATGCGTCAAAGTAGCGGTCAATCATCTCTTGCGCTTCCTTGCGGGAAATCTTCAGAGACGTTGCCAGGCCAAAGGCCTGCTGACCATAGACAATGCCAAAGTTAACTGCTTTAGCACGGCTGCGAAGTGCCGGGGTGACCTCTTCAACAGGCACGCCAAAGACACGTGCAGCTGTTGCGGCGTGGAAATCGGCACCAGAGTTAAATGCTGCTACCAGGTGCTCGTCAGCTGAAAGGTGTGCCAGCAAGCGCAGCTCAATCTGGGAGTAGTCGCAGGCGAGAAAAACGCTGCCCTCGGGAACGGTAAAGGCGGTGCGGACACGATGTCCCAGCTCAGAGCGGGTAGGAATGTTCTGCAGGTTTGGATCAGAGCTGGAAAGCCTGCCTGTTGCAGCAACGGTCTGATTGAACGTGGTGTGGATGCGCTTATCGCCACGAATAAGCGAAGGAAGCGCATCGAGATAGGTTGACTTAATCTTGGCACGCTCACGGTACTCAAGAACGTCAGCAACAATCTGATACTCCTGCGCCAGGTCTCCAAGCACCTTTGCGTTGGTGGAGTAAAACCCAGTGCGCGTCTTTTTGAGGCCATAGGTTGGAAGCTTGAGCACGTCAAACAGGATATGTGAAAGCTGGCTTGGAGAATCCAAGTTAAAATCCTCGCCTGCTGTCTGGTGAATACTTGCCACACGCTGTGCAATATCTTCACCCAGCTCCGAAGACTGCTTAGCAAGCTCTTGAGGATCAACGTAGAGACCACGACGCTCCATCGCAGCAAGTACAGGCAGTAGCTGCATCTCTAGAGAAGTAAAGAGCTCCAAGGAACCATCATCTTCAAGCTTTTTAGTGAGCACAGGCACAAGAGCCCTAGCAGCTACAGCTCTTAATGCTGCAGCAGGAATCTCGTCCGTTGGCTCAGGAAGCTCGGAGCCAAAGTACAGCTCAACCAAGCCGTTGATATCAAAGCTTGAACGATCAGACTCAAGCAGATACGCGGCAACACCCGTGTCAAAGAGGCGATCAGAATCAATGGTCTCAATATCCAGTTTCTGTGGCTCAGATGAATCAACAGGGCTTACCTCATGTAGCAGCGCCTTGACATCGTCTGCAGCAACACGGGCTTCTCGCAAAATACGTAAGAGTGCTGCGGTGGCGTTTTCTCCCTCAAATTTGAGGAGCGCCTTTTCTGTAGACACCCAAAGCGTGCGAGAAAGGCTAAAGAGGGCTCCAGCGTCCGCGGCTGAATCCTCAGCAACGCCAATCCACTCCTGGTTCTCAATTGCAGCAGTGAGCGCAGCAGATGCATCTCCTGCCTGCAAAAACACTGATGGAATAGGAAGTGCAGGTGTAGCAGAGGCGGTTTGTGCGACTGCGCCAGCGGCAGAGCCACCGGCCATGCGAGCAAGCCTTGAGGTCATACCGGTAAAGCCCAAAGCAGAGAAGGCCTTGACCACGTCATTTGGATCAAATGTTGGGAACTGAGCGTCGTCCAGGTTGATATCAAGCGGCGCATCAGTGCGAATAGTAGCAACCTTGCGGGAAAGCAGCGCGTCATCAATATGAGCGCGAAGGTTTTCTCCCACCTTGCCCTTGACCTCGTCAGCGTGAGCAATGACCTGGTCAAGCGAGCCATACTCCACAATCAGAGCAGCAGCTTTCTTGGGGCCAATTCCAGGAACGCCCGGGATGTTGTCGGAAGAATCTCCCTTAAGGCCATAGAAATCTGGGACAAGCTCTGGCGTAATACCTGCATAGAGATCTGCCACAGTCTCTGGCGTCATAATTGAGACGTCAGAGACGCCCTTGCGCGTAGAGACAATCTTGACGTTTTCTGTGGAGAGCTGATACATATCGCGGTCACCCGTGAAGAGCAGCATCTGATAACCCTCTGCCTCACCGCGGCGAGCAAGGGTACCCAAGATATCGTCGCCCTCCCAGCCTTCAAGCTGACAGACAGGAACATCAAGCGTCTTGAGCAGCTCCTTGACTATGGGAAACTGTGCGTGCAAAGCAGGATCCATAGGGGGACGCTGAGCCTTGTACTGAGGCAACATATCAATGCGAACCTGTGGTTTACCCTTATCAAAGGCGCAAATGACACCATCTGGCGAGAAGGACTCAACAAGCTTGATAAACATGTTGAAGAAGCCAAACAACGCGCCAGTTGGCGGACCATCTGGAGCTGCCATTGGCTGACGGATTGCATGGAATGCTCGGTGCATGAGCGAGTTTCCGTCAATAACGGCAATGGTCCTACGTGGTTTAACTGCACCTTCTTTGATTGATGCAACCTCGTTTTGATCTGTAGTATCAACTGGCATAGTAGTATCAGACATACCTGCTCCTCTTAGTTTTGTGTGCTTCTATTGTACTAAGAGTTCCTCTGCTTATGCGCGCCAGAGCCCATGGAAACAAAGCCCACATCTCATTTGGGCAGCGGCCAAAATTTTTTGTAATCGTTATGTTTCTGTTTGTATCCTCGCCACTCTGCCTCTGCCAAACGTGCGAAAATAACAACCAACATAACGTGCTCAGCACGCGAGAAAACAGACTAACTGCCAGCATTTACCCACAAGGAGGGGCTGTGGCTCACGACAAAGTTTCTCAGGAATTTGGCTCACTTCTCTTTACCGACGCAGATATGCAAGAACGTCTGCCAAGGCCAACGTACAAGAAACTTCGTAGTGTCATCCAGGACGGCAAACCGCTTGACCTCGACATTGCAAACGAGGTTGCGCATGCCATGAAAGAATGGGCACTTGAAAAAGGTGCTACTCACTTCACGCACTGGTTCCAGCCTCTCACAGGCATTACCTCCGAGAAGCACGACAGCTTTATGACTCCTCAGGGAAACGGCACTATTTTGATGTCCTTCTCGGGAAAAGAGCTGGTACAGGGCGAACCTGACGCATCAAGCTTCCCTTCTGGCGGTCTGCGTGCCACTTTTGAGGCTCGCGGTTACACGGTTTGGGATCCTGCAAGCCCAACTTTCATCAAAGATGAAGTCCTCTGCATTCCAACAGCATTTATTTCATACACCGGAGAAGCTCTAGATAAGCGTACTCCTCTGCTTCGTTCCCAGGTTGCCCTTGAAAAGCAGGCCAAGCGCGTTCTTGCACTTTTTGGACAAGAGCCTTCTCGCGTTGTTACAAACATTGGCCCTGAGCAGGAGTACTTCCTTATCAAAGAGGAAGACTTTGAGCAGCGCCCTGACCTTATCCTGTGTGGTCGTACCCTCTTTGGTTGTGAGCCAAGCAAGGGTCAGGAGCTTGACGAGCACTACTTTGGCGCCATTCGTCCAACCGTCAACAACTTTATGAAAGAGCTTGATGACGAGCTCTGGAAGCTGGGCATCCCTGCAAAGACCAAGCACAATGAGGTTGCTCCTTGCCAGCATGAGCTTGCACCTGTCTTTGAGCAAGGTGCACTCGCTATTGACAACAATCTCCTGACCATGGAGAAGCTCAAGCTTCTTGCAACTCATCACGGCCTTGCCTGTCTTGAGCACGAGAAACCCTTTGAGTACGTCAACGGCTCTGGTAAGCACGACAACTGGTCGCTTTCCGCAGACAACGAGAACTTGCTTGAGCCTGGTGATAAACCTGGCGAGAACCTTCGCTTCTTGGTCTTCCTTGCCTGCCTTGTAGCCGCTGTTGACTCACATGCAGACCTTCTGCGCATGTCTGTTGCATCTGCTGGAAACGATCATCGCCTTGGCGCAAATGAGGCTCCACCTGCAATTGTTTCCGTCTTCTTGGGTGCTGCGCTTTCCGTAATCGTTGATGACCTCATCACAGGTTCCGACGTCCACGGCGCAAAGCGCACTCGTATGGATCTGGGCGTACCAACACTTCCTGCAGTTCTTAGGGACAACACAGACAGAAACCGTACCAGCCCCTTTGCGTTTACTGGTAACAAGTTTGAGTTCCGCATGTGTGGCAGCCAGCAGAATCTTTCTGACCCTAATGTTATTTTGAACACCATTGTTGCCGAGCAGTGCGACCGCTTTGCAAATGACCTTGAAGACGTTTCTGGGGAGAACTTCACCAAGGAAGCTTTGAGCTGGGTTATTGACACCTTCAAAGCTCACGAGCGCATCCTCTTTGAGGGCAATGGCTACTCAGGCGATTGGGAGAAACTTGCCGAGGAGCGCGGTCTTCCAAACCTCCGCACCACCCCTGAGGCACTCCCTGCAATGGTTGCTCCAGAGAACATTGAACTCTTTGAGCGCTACGGCGTTCTTTCTCAAGCAGAAGCACAGGCTCGCTACATTGCAAAGGCTGAGCAGTACACCAAGGTCCTTAACATCGAAGCTCGTACTATGCTGTATATGACGCGCCACATGTACCTGCCTGCTCTCTTTACCTACTCAAGTGATGTTGCCTCTTCAGTTGCCGCTAAACAGGCCATTGGCATCAAGAGTGCAGCAGAGACAGAGATTGTCGAGAAACTCACCGCAGGTATTGACGAGATTTATGCAGCTACCAACAGTCTTGATGAGATCAACACCACAGCTCACCAGATGAAAGATCAACCTCAGGAGCAGTGCGAATACTACTGCAATGAGGTTCTTCCTGCTATGGCCCGCCTGCGTAGCGCCGTTGACTCCATGGAGCTCATCTGCGGTCACGACTGGTGGCCAGTTCCTAGCTACAACAAGATGCTCTTCTACGTCTAGTTCTTCACTAAGAGCTTCTTGGCGAGAAAACCGGTCTTCTCGTCACTCCATCTTTAAAGCAAAACGGCTCAGTTACCTGGGCCGTTTTTGGTGTCCAAATGTTTAACGTATGGAAAGAGCTATGCGTTAAGAACTATGCATTGGCCAACTTACTGTAGATAGCATGAACGTCTTCAAGCTTGATGAGATTGCCTTCCACATCGGTTGGAGCAGGAGCTATCTGCATTGATTCACTTACTGCTGTCAAATTCAGACGACCTGCATACCAAGGAGTTGGCGTCCCCTCTATAACTGGCGAGAAGAACGAGTCCATTTCTCCCATGTGTTCAGCAGAATCTCGCTTAGTAATAAATTCCTGCCATAAATACGCTGAATACGTATGTTTTGACCCCTGACATACAAATGATCTTATCGTAGAGAAATAAGAAGTTCCTGGCAGAATAACCGAAAGATTATCAAAATCGTCTTTAGTAATTGCCCTATAAGCAGCGCTCAGCGGACAAACACAAGACCTGTACCTACCAAATCCTGTGTCTCTAATAGCTTGATGGGTACTCTCAGAAAATGCGTCAACATTTTCAAACAAACTTTGGATAATTTGAGCGCCTTTATCCAGACCATACTGGCCTAAAAAGAGCGATTCAAACTTCTTGCCCGTGTACGTAAGTGCGGGGTCAGGAATAACATACCTTCCACGCAGGCCATCTGTAAGAAGATCGGTCCATTCGTGAGGACGCAAAATCTTTTTCTCATTAAGGCGTTCTTGATTTACAAGTAAAACCAATGGATCTGCAGCGTAGGCATACCAGTCTCCCTTGGCGTCAAAAAACTCAGGGCGCACGTACTGGTCTGTTGAAGAAACTTCAACCGGTTGACAATATGCGGAAGTCTCAAAATTTTGCATAAGAGCTTCGCTTGCCAAGAAAATGACATCGGGTTTCTCAAAACCCCAATCAGTACCAGATTTAGTATCAGAAGTTTCAGGCTCCGAACTCTTATCAGAAGTATATGTTTGCTGAATAAACTCCTGAATTTCTTCCTCCGTTGCCTCACCCACCGTAACAGGCATAGAAAACATTCTTGAATATGTTTCTACCAGGGGCTTTACCGCTTCTTTGGAAGTACATAAAAGATTGAGGGAGCCCTCTCGTTGCGCAAGTTGAATAAGCGCTCGAGCATAGCCTGGAACTTTTGAATTAAGCTGTGGAGGAAGAAGCTCCTGCTGAACATAAGAAATTCCTGGACTCAAAACGTTTGCTACCGTAGCTATTACAGGTGCAGCAACCGCCGAGACAGCCAGGATAATAAATGAGGTTCTTGTAACAGAAGTGGCAGTTGGTGGAGTGATCTTCTCATCAGGGTCTTTTGGTCCAAAAGTTTTATGCATCTTCTGGCGCAGACAATCTGGGATAAACTTCACACTACCTCCTTACCTGCTACATAATCCGTCTGGTCAAACAGATTTTATCCAAAAAAGGCTTTTAGTCCAATCAGGATAAGTACTATACCGCCCACCATCTTGGCACGGTCGCCCAGAAGAGAACCAAGTTTTTTGCCAATGAACAGAGCAATGGTGCAGAGAATTGCGGTAATAATGCCAAAGAGCGCCGAGGCAACCAAAATGTCTACACTATGTGCCCTAAAACTTACCCCAACAGCAAATGCGTCGATTGCTGTAGCAACAGCTTGAAAGAGCAGCTTTCCATAAGAGAGCGTCGTAGCACTTTGCTGGGCGCCTTGCTGGGCTTCTTCCTCATCTTCCTCAGAAGCGTCTTCTTTGAGCGCCTTATAGCCGCTGTACAGCATGTTTGAACCGATGAAGCCAAGAATGACTAAAGAGACCATTCCTGCATACTTCTCAATCAATTCTGCTGCAATGCCGCCAACAAAATAACCGGCAAGAGGCATACCAAACTGAAAGAGGCCAAAGAAAAGTGGCATGCGCATAAGGCGAGAAACCC